>CAYWHT010000001.1:0-49395 GCA_964458135.1 uncultured Saprospiraceae bacterium
AATATAGCGATCCGTGGTAACATAACTCTTACCTCACCTACAGTTCGGGCATAATAATATTCTATAAGCAATCTATAAATCTCGTTAAATTGCCAAACTTAAACTTTTATAAAATTTCGCAAAAATTGAAAAGCAAGAAAAAACGCCCCAAGCCCGGAACTTGGAGCGCAATTGCCGAGTTAGGCTAGCCTGCCAAAATCATCATTGAAGTAACGATCTATTTGTTTTTGCGGTTGTTTTGAGCGGCACGGAGTGCGTCGCGAGCGCCAGCTTCGCTGTTCCCACGACCGATATTGCCCTTTGAATCTTGGGCATAGTAACCGCCGTACATACTCTTTCCGACTGTGACTCGTTCAGACCCCATAGTAATTGCTCCTTTTGTTCGTACTACTTTGCTTCAGAAATCGGAAGGTCGGTCGCTAGCGGACTTCTAAATCATCCGTTCTCAACCTCCCTACTGTATAAATGGGAAGAATCTCGACTTTTATGCAACTTGAGGGAATTTTTTTGGCAACAACTCGGAGATTTGGCTCTCATCCACCGAGTCCCCGCCGCATCACCCTTAACCCAACTGTGGTAGCAGTGAAATGCCAAGAGAGCCACTCCCGAGCTGACCCCTACCAACCAGACGATTGGGTCATCGGTCAAAAAAGCACCCGAAACCCTTGTCCGGATCCGGAAGGAAGGTTGCTCTATTGAGATCCAATCCTCCTGAGACAAGGGTTTGAGGGCAAGCCAATAGAAATCCTTTCGGACTTTAGTCCCGTTCGACAACGGATAGCGCTCGACCTCATCGAGCGGTGAAATGCTGTTTGACCAGGCGTCCGCCGAGCGGCAGCCGCAACCTTGTCAAAGCGACATCGCTCCCGATCGCCTGCACGAAGTTGGTGTCTTCTAAATTAGCTCCGGTGAGGTTGACGGCACTGAGATTGGCATACGAGAGATTAGCGGCAATTAAGTTCGCCCAAGTTAGGTTGGCATAACTGAGGTCAGCTGCACTGAAATTGACGCTAATGGCGTGGCAGCGACTGAGATTGCCTCCAACCAAACTGGCTTGGAATAGATTGGCACCGTCTAAAAACGCGCCGGTTAAATTGGCACGATCGAGCTGGGTGCGACTGAAGTTGGCGTTGAGGAGCGCCGCGTGGCTCAAATCACAACCGGTTAATTCGCTATCCACCAGCACCAGATTGCTCAAATCCAGCCCCCGCAAATCGGCATCTGACAGCCGCACGGACTGGAACCGTCGCTCTCCCGCTGCCACGCGCCGCTGGAATTCAGCCGCCGTCATCGCGGTTTTGGAGCGATCGTCGTCGCGGCGGATGGCGGAACGATGGCGAGTGCCTTTCAACCTGGCTTCGATCCATCCAAACATGATAAGTTCTCCAGGTAATGGCAATAGATTGACCAGCGCCCAACAATTGTCCGACCGATCGAATTAGCGCGACCGCCTGGGGATTCATTCGGGAAATCCAAGCGAGCGCGCCCGAGTTTCAATCAGCAACCGACCCCCACAGTTGCGGAACCTTGCGAGCGATGTTTTCTCGCAGGCGCGCGACGATCTCGATGGCAAGAGCGTAGAGGTCGTTCGTCGCATCTGCGAGTTCGACCAATTGCAAATCGGGGTGGGGATGGCGAGCGAGTTGCCGTCCGAGGCGGCGCGGACGCAGGAACTCGTGTAGGTAAGCCAAGCCGTAGCGCAAATCGTTGGTTCGCTTGAGCAGGTTCGTATAGCAAGGCGCAACTCCCGACTCGACGCTGGGTTCGGGAGGATCGGGATGGTTCCGAGCGATCGCCATTAGCCGGTCGAGCAGTTCGATAGTTTGACCGAAATTCCGGGTCAGCTCGAAACTCTGTTCGGGACTGAGAATTTGTTGATTGTGACTCTTGTCTGCCAACCTCATCACCCATTCGCTCAGATTCACAACCAACGGCGGCAACTCCGACTCGATCTGCTCTAAATCTCGAAATAGCACCCGAGCGCGTTTTTTGGAAGTTAGTTTTCCCTGGTGTGCCAACCGTGCTACTTCTATCAACTGAGGCAGGGCGTCGCAACGTCCGCTGCGACGGTACTGTGCGAGGAAACGCAGCAACACCGTGCGATCGCTCGGTTGTTGTCTTTCGCTCGGTCTGACGGGATCCGCTACTTTCTCAACAGGAGCAACAGGCATAAGATGCGCGTCCTGGCGGCGGTAGGGATCCTCCGAGTTGGGAGAGTTATAAGCTGCTCGCATGGGAATAACTTTCCTTCTCCTCATAATTAGCTGAGAGAGATCGTCCGACTCCTGGGGACAATCGCCTTAACAATCAACTGGGCGTAAACGTTCAATTTATGCCTAACTTCTTCGTCCGACTCTAGATGGGACACAAACGTCAGAAGTCATGCATTTTTACTTGGAACTTGAAACTTCGTCGCTCGCCGCTCGGATTAAATCATCTAAATAGGCGCTTACCGCTTCACCAACAGCATCATTGCGAGACATTTCCGTATCTTCCCGACGAGCGTGAGCCAGTACGAGCCAACAAGCTGTCCCACTGGTCGCCATCGATAAAATTAGGAAGAACAGCGGGAATCCCAATCCAGCCAGATCGAAGTGTATCAGCTTGTTGTGGAGGTTAATCGCCGCCAGGCGAATCGTTTCCGTGCCAGAGTGCAATTCGTAATTTTCGTTAAAATGGCGGGCAAATAATTGCGGCATCTCTTGCTCCAAAAACAGCACGTCATCGCCAATTTGCTGGCGTCGCGCCAGCTTTTGTGCCCAGGCTTGTCGAGCCTCTCGCTTCGGTTTCGCCGCTTGCTTTTCCAGGCGCAACACGCGCTGCTCTAGGGGTAAGTTCTCCGGTGAAACTTGGCTCCAATCGCGATGGCGCTCTACCCAGCGACCGAACAACTTCACGTAGAGCGCATCCCACTTGGGATCGTCTTTTTGCGTGTTCTGATACTTGCGTAACGTCGCCTCATAGTCCTGACGAGCCCTCTCCACCTCGATACTGGTAACGGGCATATCCTCAAGATTTCGGCTTTGCCGTTCGATTAATTCCAAGGCTTTGAGGCGAGCCAGTTGCGGGCGGTTGTTCATGGCTTCGCTGCCCACTCCGGCGGCAACGGATTGCAGCAGGCTCATGGCGAGCATTGCCGCCGCACCAGCCCGCGCCCAGGCGCGGTTGCCGGACTTGCGCCCGGCGACCGCCGTCCCGTTATCGTTGGTAAATTTAATGATTAGCAGGTTGAGGACGAGACTGGCACCGATGGCAAAGACATTGCCAAAATCCTTGAAGGCAAAGAATAAAATCGGTTGGTTCGTAATAGAATTTAACAGGCTGCCAATGCTGACCACACGAGCGGTCAGCCGTGAATGATCTACCAATTCATCGGTCACGAGGTTTTGACCATGAAATTCGTCAGCATTGGCAAACAGAAGGTTTTTCAGGAAAAGTAGCGGTAGCGCGACTTGGGCGATCGCTCGTTTTAGACCATCAGGAGTTGAGTCGTTCTGGAGGAGTTCGGGCTTCAGTTCCCGCAAAGTATCAGATGCTTGTTGGGATTCTTCCCTCGGATCGGGGATCGAGAAGGAGTCGAATTTAGCAGTCATGAGTTGATCATCCAAACGATTGCAATTCAAGCGAGCCACTATGTTTTGGCTTTAAATCGTTTCTGGGTCAGGAAGAGTTTTTTATGCATCCGAGACCTCTACGCTCGCCTGCTGATGTTGCAGATGTTAACGATCGCGCGCCAAGCGGGTCGATTGGAGTTAGGGTAAGCGTATCGAGAGGAGTGGTGCGACAAAAGTTAGGTTTTGTTGCCATGATGCCGCCTATGAAGACCCATCCCTGCCTCACGGCGATCGAGACGGACGCGGAGCTGCTGCGCTGGTGGCTGTCCGGTCGCGCGCGCACGACGTACGGCGTCTATCGCGGCACCGCCCGCCAGTTTTTGGCGTTCCTGGGCAAGCCGCTACGCGACGCTCGGGTCGAGGATATTTTATTATGGCTCGAATCGTTTCAATTGAGACTCTAGACAAGGACGAGTTTGGCTGCGAGAGTTAAATTTTACGCCCTTTTTTCGGCAATGGCACCCAACAAATACACCTGGTTCCTGCAAGAATATGGAGAGGCGATCGCGGCAATTGCCTGGAGCAAGCATCGAATTGACGGAATTGGTGCCGTAACGGTCGCGATGTTCCAAAACGGAAACTTTAAGGTCGGCTATCGACCCCGCGATCGCTGTTCGGAGCGAGTGCAGTCGCTGTTAGATAGCACCGACCCCAATACAAGCATTGTCGTCCGTTTTCAAGACGGCACGGTCGTGCAGTTTTCGCCAGATCCGCCGCCGGAGGCTTGCTATCAAAAAATGAATCTCCGACGCAGCGAATTCACGGCTCGGACAACCAAGAACTTTCGCTGGTAAGTTGCCCGATGGACAAACCGTGGCTGATAGTTAGGCGATCGCGGGCATTGCCGTTACTCTAATCTTTGTACCAGAGATAGCGCCCTAAGTTAAAGAGCGCAGCACAGCGCCGTAATGCCTTTGCTTGTGCATTAGATGAAGGATCGCCAAACGAACTTTCTTCCATATATACTTCCCTGGTTGTTCTGTCGAACTTTTCTTCTAACAGATTCACAGAGCCATAAGCAGAACGGCTGACAACTCCATCCTTACAATGGAGCTTTAATGTCGCGAAAACATAAATTCTGTTCTCGGCAAACTGAGGCTGAGAAACCGAAAACTCCCAGCCAGGGCAATACTTGTCTAAGATCTCTGTAACGCGATACCAAGGCAAGTACTTCACTCTGGTTCCATTACGACGATCGACGATTTTGTTTTTTAGATAGGATTCGGGAAGTTCGCGCCCTAACACTTCAATAGTTTGCCTTATCGTCCATTCCCCAACTGACTTTGGAGGTTCCGGGGCGTCCTCCTTCCGAGCTTGAGACTGCTGCGATTGGAAGCTGACTACGTTATTATTTACCATTTTCTATCCCTCTGAAATACAGCTACAGCTAAGGTCAGGGGATTCCTCCCCTGACTATCTCTATCATTTATTTAGAATTCATCACATTCATCATCTCCCATAATAGGAGTGGGATAAATCTGCTCAATGCAGTCTAATTTCCAGCCATTACCGAGAAGCGCAGGAGCTTCCATCAAAGCATCCCACTCTGCAGTATGGCGGTTCTCCGAGCAGACAATCAAATCCTTCTCCTCGCGAAATGAATTAACTAATTCGTCTCCGCGAATAACATCGCATTCACGCGAGAATACGGCACGAAAGACACTGTTATTGTCAACAACCAATGCATTGGCTGATAAATGATTTTGAGCGTTGCATTGAGGCGCTGTTGCAACCATAATACTCCTAGTTTTTGTCGTGACTCTGTTCATTTTCAATACTAATAAATGTCGGGCAAATTTGTCAAGAGAGTTGACAAAAAAACTACAGTAAATTACTATAGTAAATGAACAGAGTCACGCAACAGAGAGTCAACAAAAAATGTTTGCATTTACACCGTTATTCGATCGCATACTAGAGACCGCGATTAAAACCCAGCAAGAGTTGCAAGAGTTGAAAAAGCCTGGTTGGAAACGCTGGCAGGAAATTTATAAACCAGCAATCGACGCAATTGCACAGGCACTCGATCTCGAAGGAGTCGAGGTTATATCGAAGCCAGAAGAACCCGAACCGGAGCCGGAACCAAAAATCGAATATTTATCACCGAATGTAGTCCAAAAAGGGCAGTATTTCGCCTTGGGTTGCAACAACAAACAGCGACTAGCACGCTGGGTTAAAAACTTGGGAAAGGTCGGAAACCACTTTATCGAGAAAGATGAAGGCGATTTAACGGAAAAAAAATGGGTGTTATTCTGTACTAATCTGCGGCGCGATCGCGCAGAGTGGATTGCAGAAAATGCGGATGGCTTAGATTTAGAACCAGAAGTTGTTACCGAAGAAACGCCACAACAACCCAACGCTGACGAATCCACCGACCAATCCAACGAATCCGAGCCACAGCCGCAACCCGATAAACCTGCTGTAGTTCCGGTGCGGGAGTCTCAGCAATCCGACCAATCCGACGCTGACACGGACGCGCTCATGTTCCAAAAAGGAGCGAAAGTCAAGGTGGCGACCGATCGGTTCATCCACCTGGGAGTTGAAAAAGGAGCGATCGTAACCCTAATCGGACACCCTACTGCTGGAGCAGTGGGACGCCCCGCACGCGCACACAACGACCTGGGCGAACCCCGAGTAGTGTTTCTCTGCTCGGAGGAAATGGAGAAAATTGCCGACGCCGACACTGCCGACCCTGTTGAATCCAAAATCGAACCCGAGCCTCAATCCTGTAAGGATAAGGACGAAGAATATGACTTCTTCGAGGGCGAGGTTGCTGGCGGTGACGGCAACACATGCCCCGCAATCGCCACGACGGTAACGGTAGACGACAACGTGCCGTTCTAATCTAACGCCCATCATCTACACGCTTCACGGTGATGGGCGCTTCAGCCGCTACCACGCCTCAACTATGAACTTCGACCTCAACAGCTTTGACCGAATCATCATCGCCTGTAGCGGTGGTAAAGATTCAGTCGCATCAACCTTACGCCTACTAGAACTGGGTGCAGACCCCCGCAAAATTGAGATTTGGCATCATCTCGTCGATGGCAGCAGCGATGAGTTTTTCGACTGGGCTTGCACCCCCAGCTATACCCGCGCCTTCTGCGATTTCCTCGGCATCCCGATTTATTTCTCCTGGCGGCAAGGAGGATTTCGGCACGAGATGCTCAAAGAACAGGATTTATCAGCTCCCGTATTTTTCGAGACGCCTATGGGACTCCAATCGGTAGAGCCGACCGATCGCGCCAAACCCAATACGCGCCGCAAATTCCCGCAGCAATCAGGAAACCTTCGTACCCGCTGGTGCAGCGCAGCGCTAAAAATCGAGGTCGCCGACAAAGCGATCTCCAACCAGGAAAGACTCAAAGAGGGCAGATTCCTGTTTGCGAGCGGCGAACGCGCAGAGGAAAGCGTTCAACGTGCCAAGTACGCGGAATTTGAGCCTCACAGGAAGCAGACCAAAAGCCGGGACATCTGGCACTGGCGACCTTTGCTGACCTATTCCACGCGCCAGGTATGGGAGATACTCCAGCGCTGGAGTATCCAACCGCACCCAGCCTATCACCTCGGATTCGGTCGATGTAGCTGCATGAGTTGCATTTTCCTCGGAGACAATGACCTAGCAGTGCTGCGCCAAATCGCACTCGATCGCCTCGAAGAAATCGCCCGGTACGAACGCGACTTTGCCCGACCCGACAAAGGATTTAGCGGTACGATCGCGCGCAGCGGCGAAACTATCCTCGATCGCTCTGCCAAAACGACACCACGCCAATTCGATCCTCAATGGGCAGAACACGCCCTCAACAAAGATTGGCAATTGCCAATCTACGAACCGAACTGGGAACTTCCCATTGGCGCAGTTGCCGGAAATATCGCCGGAGGATCGCCATGATGGATAACCGCTGCCCCTACTGCAATGCCCCTCTCCGCAGGGGGAATAACGAGGAAATCTACGGCAAGCGCTACGGACACGGGAAAGCCGCCAAGTCGCTCTGCAATCTGTTTGCAATTTTTTTAACCAGTTAAAGGCACAAATGGAGGTAGATAAATGATTCGCAAATATTATATTTATGGCTGGTTTTGCGACCTAAGTAACTGGGGGTTAAATGTAGGAATTCAGCGATTTAGCCTTACAATTTTTGCTCATTTTTTTAGCGATGGTTTTATCGAAATAGGTATCGATTTACCTTGGGAACCAGTAAATTATTGGCTAGAGCGGCATCAATTCAAATGGTTTTATTGGCAGCCCGATACTTCCCTACCTTGGAAGTGGCAGCGCCCTGAAGATTTTGAAAGCAAAGGCATTCCATTCTAGTCTAGGCGATCGTTGTTCCGCAAATATCGCAGTTCTTCTTCATTATAGAAACTCAAGATTTTCTTTAAGGACGATCTTCTTGTCACTACTAGCTCACCCACCACAATACACGGGACGAGCAGAACCCAAGAAGAATCACGACAATTGTAACCAGCAAAATTGCAGACTTCTTAGCATTGGCAATCCCTACTTGCTTAATCTGGATAAACCATCTATAGATCGGGATTGCCATCGCAAAAGCTGGTAGAAACGACAATAAAATTAGTAGAACCCACTGGATTAGGACAGGCAACTGATATTTCTGGACGAGTGCAGTCAGCAAAATATTATTAATCTCTACCTTGGTGGGAAAAATCGTGAATGCAAATGCTATAGCAATCGGCACCTTGTATTTGCTTGGATTTAAAAAAATCATCAATTTATTAATACATTAAATGCATCTTTTGAGTGAGATTGTATCAATTGTTTAACGAATTAGCTTATACCTAACCAACTAGACGTGGGTGAGACCAACTAGACTTGGGCGAGAAATAAAAGGACAGATTCAATGTCCTTCTACTCTCTACCAAAACCCAAGTCCTTACTGTTTCACTACTTCTAGGCTCTACTCCTCAGAACTGCTATTGTCATCCTCGTCATTATTATCGCCATGGTTTTTGACGCTAATTAACTCGAGACGATCGACACTTCCAATTTGCAAGCCCGCGCGAGGTTCATCGTACTTTTTTGACATATAGGGAGACGGTTCGATCGCCCCGTATGCGGCAATCAAGCTCCCTTGCTTGAGATAATCCAGGATACCCCAACCAATCGAGCCTTCCCAGATACTCAATTGCACCTGGAAGCTGCTATCGGTGTTGTTCTGGCGGCGGCAATAAATCGTCGCCTCGGCAACTTTGCGCTTTCCATTGGAAGTATCAATTTCCTTGACCTCGGCATCAGCAGCGAGATTGCCCACCATCATTGCCGTAGACATGGTTGTTAATCCCATAATAGATCTCCGTTAGTTAAGTACAAAATCAAATCAATCCAATCACGCGATCGCCTACTCCAATTCTCCAAATTCAGGCGACCACCATTGTTCCTTGCGCGTCCAGAAGTACGCGACATCTTCGCAATCCTGCTTAGGTCGATCGGCACAACGCAACATTGCCTTCTTCTTCTTACCTTTTTGATAATGGTGTTTTTCCAGCGGGTTTCCACATACCGGGCAAGTGAAATCAGTACGCTCGTCGTCAGGCAGATGGTTGTCGAAATTTTGTTTGACAAACTGCCGCCCCTGTTGCAATGCCTCTTGGAAATAATCGAAATAAAATTCGAGTAGATAGCTCTCCCAATCTTCGTCGCCTTCTGCGATCGCATCCAACTCTGCCTCCATTTCGGCGGTGAAGGTAGTATCGAGCAGATCGGGAACGACTTGCGCCAGCACCCGATACGTTTCCATTCCCAGGTGCGACGGTGCGAGCTTGCGCTTCTTGGAACGCACGTAATCGCGTCCTTTCAGCGTTTGCAGGATTGACGAGAACGTACTGGGACGCCCCACACCGCTCTTTTCGAGCTTCTGTACCAATTTCGCTTCCGAGTAGCGCGGCGGCGGCGATGTTTGGCGGCGGTCGGCATCGATTTTTTCGGGCGTAACGGCTTGTCCTTCCTTATCCAAGTTCGACGGAAGTTTGCGATCGCGCCCCAGATTGCGCCAATACTTACCGTAACCGGGGAACTCGACCGTTTGCCCTTTAGCTTCCCAATAAATATTCCCCGACTCGACCACAATCCGCTTCTTGCGAAGTTTGGCATTCGCGCAACACGCGGCAATCGAGCGATTCCAAATCAGCGCGTATAGGGCAAACTGCTGCTTCGAGAGTTTGTCCAAAACTTCCTGCGGGTGCAAGCTGATATCGGTCGGGCGGATCGCCTCATGTGCCTCCTGCGCTCCCTTCTTGGCTTTATAGGACGGCATCTTATCCGGCACGTTGTCGGGGTCGTTGGATTCGAGCCAACTTTTAGCGTCCGCTTTGAAATCGTCCGAGAGTACGGGCGCATCAGTCCGGTGGTAGGTAATGAGCGAAACGTGCTTGCCATCGAATTCGATTCCCTCGAACAGCGATTGCGCCAAATTCATTACCTGCTCCGGCGATACCCCCAACTTCGATCCAGCCGCCTGCTGCAAGGTCGAAGTCGTAAATGGTTTGGGCGGTTTCTTGGAAGCGGCGCGATCGGAGATTTTAACAATCCGATGTTGGGCATCCCGCGCCGCCTCAATGACCTTGTTGGCATCGGCTTTCGTCCAGATTCTCCTGGATTCGATTTCCGGCAAGTCGTCCTCCGATTGCGCGTCATCGTCCGATTGCGCGTCATTGTCGTCGCTGCCGACATCCGTACCAATGAAGTATGCTTTAAATCCTTCGGTATATTTCACCCAAGCCGACCAATACGGCTGCGGCTCGAACTCGTCGATTTCCTTTTCGCGCCGACAGATAATCGCCAATGCTGCCGACTGGACACGCCCTGCCGACTTGCCCCCCGTGGAATTCCACAGTAGGGGCGATACCTTGAATCCCACGAGCTTATCGAGGATTTGCCGCGCGCGCGCAGCATTGGCAAGATTGGTATCAATACTTGGATCGGCATTATCGATCGCGCGCTTGACTGCCTTCTCCGTAATTTCGGAATAGCGCACGCGCTTGAGCGATTTTAAACCAAGCTCTTGCTGGACGTGCCAGCCGATTGCCTCTCCTTCCCGGTCGGGGTCAGTCGCCACATAAATCTCGCTGGCTTGCTTGGCAAGTTTTTTCAATTTGGAGATCGCCTTCTTGCCATTGCTTCCTCTCGGTTGGTAGCGCGGCTTCACCCCATCGCGATCGATGTCGAATCCCAGGTTGTCTTCGCCATCGTTTGCCAGCTCGACCAAATGCCCGAACGATGCCTCAACGCGCCAATCCTTACCTAAAAATGACTTTAGCGTACTCCTTTTGTTGGGAGACTCTAATACAAGCAATTTCAAACCTCGTTCCTCCTATAGCGGTATATTTTTGCGATCGACCAATTCGTAGCTCTCGCCCGTAAAACACAGTCGCAAGCGCTTCACGGTATCCGGCGGATCGCTCGGATCGCTGGGATTGGGTTGGTGAACTCGCAAGCACGGAAGCCCCTTCTGCATCGATTCAGTCGCCTCAATTAGATGGAATCCACCAGGCGCATCGACCATATAAGCCATGAATACTTGTTCCCACTGACCGTCGCGCACGTGATAGCCAGCGAAGCGACGCCCGCTTCGCCCCCGCAAAAGCCGCGAGTTGAAGTCAATAAAATACAGTGCCTCGTGCGGTTTTAGCACAAGGGCATCTCCAACTACTTGCGATAGCCGTTCGCCGGAGAGACTGGAATTATCTTGAACGATCGTTTCAATTCGCTCCTCGCTCAAAACTGACTGTGCGGATTGCCAGTCGGTCGCGCTAGCTTTCGAGCACGAGCAACCAAACAGAACAAATACTAGGAAGGTAAAGGCGAAGAGCAAACGCCCCAAGTTCAAGTGCTTGGCAAGCCACTGCGGAATCTCAATATCGTCTTTTCGATGATGGGTCTGCACTGTTCGTGTTCTCCTTAATTAATAATTCGGGAGGGAATCTCGATACCAAGCTGCTCTAATGCCCAGCGCTCGTAGGGATAAATATGGAACTGTTGCTGTCCCTCTCCAGTCCCCCAACTATTGACTCGCTGCTGAAGGCGATCGCGTCCGATGCGGTTGATAGTACGCTCGTATCGGTCGAGGGCGAGCTGGCGGACGACTTGAGACGAAAGGGTTTCGCCATTGCGATTCGGAATTTCAGTCAGCGGTCGATGATCGCCGACAAGATCGTAAAGCTCGCGCTGGCACTGCTCGTTGGCAGCCGAAATAATCAAATTATCTGGTTTGCCCTGTCGCTCCTGAACTTCAGTCGTATTAGGTGTAAATTCAGGCATCGAATCAGGCGTACGATAAGCGTAAAACCAATAATAGGTTCGACCGTTTACTACTGTGCGTGCGGCTAATCGCACGCCCCCTCGAATCATGCCTGGTGGCTGGGTTGGAATGCAATTAAGTGTTTGCTGCTTGATTTGCGCTGCATTGAGCGTATCCGCAGAAAATTGAATGTTTTGTTGTTGATTGTTGTTTTGTTGAGCCACCACGGAGCGATCGCTGCTGGCAATAGCAGCTATGGCAACTGCCGCACCACAGCTACAAAGGGCGTACAGTAAAAATCTGAGCTGTCTCATAAATTCCTCCTTTAATACATATCGAGGGACTTCTGCGGATCGACCGTCGTGCGCGGGAATGGCAACGTCCCAGCTTGCGAGTTGTCATTTTTGTGAAGGGCGAAATCGAGATGGATACCAGAAGACGATCCGGTATTACCCTCTCCGCCAATTTGCTGCCCCTGGCTAACTTGCTGCCCCTGGCGCACATCAACACTACTGAGGTGCGAGTAGCGGGTCTTGCGCCCATTCCCGTGATTGATTACCACGGTTTTGCCGAGTCCCCCTGTATAGCCCTGGCTGACAAATTGCACGGTTCCCCCGTCGGCAGCTTTAATCGGCGATCCGCGCCGCCCGGTACTCAAGTCGAGGGCGTCATGGTATTTGGATGCAAAGCATCCAATACTGCGATAACCATAGTCAGAAGTCATCACCGCATCGCTAGCCACAGGATTAACCAATGTTCCCGTCGCTTTACCGGAACCTTCAGGAGCATTAGCTTGAGCGCAACTATTACTCGTAGGCTGGCTTCCTCCCATCGCTTGATAGTTCTGCCGCGCTTGCTTCCCGTACTCGTAAAGACTCAATCGCCCAAGCGCATCTGATGCGCCGCCATCAATTGGCGCACCCGCACCACCAAACCACTTCTGAGCCACGCGCTCGACCAACCGCCCGCCAGAAAACGCTTTGCCCGTGGTCGGATCGATTTCTTGCCGCGCCCCTTGCATCAACTGCTTCATTTCCTCTCGGTACGCCGCTTCCTGTACTTGAGAGGGAAAGTATTTCTGAAGTTCGGATTTAGTGGGACGAGAGCCATTTTTGAGGCGCTGCAACCACTGCGCGCCTCCTGGCTTCTGCTTCACTCGCTTCTGCACTTCTGGTAGATAGCTCATCATCTGGTGTTTGCCCAGCCCCCGACCACAGTTGTAAGGCGTGCAGGTGTGTACGCCGATGGCAGTATATTCGCCGCTGCCCTGCGATTCGATCTGGTGGATTGCTTCGCCCAGACGACCGACATTAATGCCGTTGAGCATTTCGCCGCACGGAGCAGTCGAGGGCGATTGCCCCGGCACGCCAAAGCTGGGATTTTGATTGCCAACTGGGATCGCAGAGTCAGAAATTCCCGACGTTGCCGTCGCCCCCCCCTCACCGTCCAGCTTGCCGATGAAGATCTTGTCGTTAGTCGAACGCGACAGCCACGGGACACGAAGCTGATTGTAGGGCGTGCAAGTTCGCATTCCCGCAATCAGCGCACACCAGCGAAACCACAGCTTAAAGTTAACTTTCCCTTCGCTCTCATCTGGTTCCCAGACAACAACCTTGAATCCTTCGCCAAATGGATGTCGTCCCGTGGGTTCGTATCCGGTGCTGTATCCAAACGGACTCGGAACATTTTTGAGGACACCAAACCCACCTTCGACTTCGTGGTATTTGCCCGATATCCATTGCTTCCCTTCAAACTTGGATGCGGGCGGGTTCCCTTCACTCTCGGTATCGTCGAGTTCGATATAAGCGCATTTTGCCGGATCGGTAGCAGCGTCGTCGGGCTTGACCAACTTTCCTTCCTCAGAGCAAGCCACGCTAAATCCAGCTTGCTTGCTGCCGCTGATCGTATCGGTTCGATGGTCTTCGGCGCTCCCCCAAATCGCGTCGATTCGGGCAATTGTGCCGACATTCGCTGAAAT
Source organism: uncultured Saprospiraceae bacterium (assembly GCA_964458135.1). GTDB lineage: Bacteria > Bacteroidota > Bacteroidia > Chitinophagales > Saprospiraceae > CAYWHT01. The sequence goes on from CAYWHT010000001.1 coordinate 13,848, forward strand.
ATTAGAAAAATTCCCAAACGGAAGCTCGTCTAATCCAGGAATGCTGCTCGGACTACTGTCAGCCCATCCTTCAATATTGCCAAGTTTTGTCGAACTCGCACCGGGAAGATCGTTGATGCTGTATCCTTCTAGAACTTTTCCCAACTCCGATAACTGCAAGTCCCCCGCTGCGGGAAACTCCTCGACCAATTGCCCGAAAGTTAAATTATCAGGGTCGCTCGGCAAATTCTCGACAAATTGCGATTCCTGTTGCAGCAGGCGGCTAACTGGTTCGATGTCCTCGATCTTTTCGCCATTGAGCGTTGGAATATCGCAAAGCTGCGAGAGTGGCTTATCCGAGAGCAATGAAAATTCACTGAGAGAGGTATTTTCAGCGATATTCCGCCCCGTCCCTGTCGAAATATCGTCGAGGGATAGGTTTTGAGGCGCAAATCCACCTCCGCTGGCGAGGTCGCCCAATCGCAAAATATCTTCGATTCGATCGCCCTTTTGCCAAGTTCGCCCCACCTGATAGTCGGCTTTGCCATTCCAGCGATCGCTAATTTGTCCGCCCGATTTGACTGGATCGAGGTCGCTGAAGGTCAATTGCTCGATATTACTGAAATCGATTTGCTGTCGGCTCTGGTTTTGCGCAATTGCTCCTTCTGCGGCAATCACCACCAACATCGCAATGGCAAGGACACACGCCCCCAGAAACTTAAATATCTTCGAGTAGTGCCGTCTCGCGGTGAACGCTCGGTTGCCGTTTTGGTGCCTTGTTGGGCGTCTCATCGTTATCGTCAGATCTGAGTTTGCGTTCGTCGATGCCAAGAAGATTCTGCGGCGGGCGCGCAAATACGCTGTCGTCTTCTCCCTGTACGGGCTTGGCGTAGTCTGCCTTGTTCAAAATTCCAGCAATCGCATCGCTGATATCGCGCTTTTGGGCATCCGGGATAAAATTCTGTCGTTCCTCAATAATTTCATCGCGGCTGATTCGAACTTTTCCCGGCTTGAAATCGCCCGAGTGCATATCTCGGAAGTAGCGGCGGTTAGCCACTGCGGTTACGGCTTTGCCAATTTCCGCTGGCGTACATCCTTGGTATTCGCGCAGGATTACGTGCCAATCCTCAATTTCGAGGTGATCGTGCTTGAAATACTTATCTAAATGCACTTGGAACACTTCGTAGAGCGCTCCTCGGTGCGGCAAGCCAAAAAAGTGAATCACCTCAAATCGCCGGATCATCTCGGGCGGCAGCATCTGGAGATGGTTTATCGTCGCAAACATGACCACGGGTTCGACGTGATCGTTCATCCAGCTCAACAGTCGTCCTGCCAATTTCCCGAGCTGCCCTCCTTCTGAAGAGCTGTCCCAGCCTGCAAAGGCTTTATCAAATTCATCGAAAAACAGAATAGCATTCCCGATTTTGCTCACAAACTCGATTAGATAATCAAAGTTGTCCATCGATTCGCGCACTGTATTCCCGATGAGTCCATTCCAGTCGGCGGCAACCAAGGAACCGCCGATTCGCTTGGCGGCTAACTTGGCAGCCAGCGACTTACCCGTTCCCGGAATCCCCCAAAGCAGCACCGATTTTGGCGGTCGCAGTTCGCGCTGGCTGGCTTCAGGCTCCATCAATAAGCGAATTTCTTCGAGGGAGCGATCGAGCAAATCCATTCCCGCCGCTTTCGGTACGTCCGGCTCGGGCAAAATCGTAATCCCGCGTCCGGCAACCTTTTCGCGTTTGTAGGTCAAAATGTTGTCTGCTACCGTCTCGGTATCGGTATCCCGATTGCAATCGAGGGAGCGATCGAGAATTACGGCGATTTCGGCACGAGACAACCCGATACACGCTTTCGCAACTGGTCGCTGCTGTTCGAGGGAGCGATCGGATTTATCCCAGCCTAAATGCTCTTGGCAATACTCGCTTACCTTCTCCCGAATCTCGAAAGCATCTGGCAACCCAAACTCTAAAGCTGGCAGCATTGAGTGCAGTGCAATCGGAATCTCGAAAGATTCATCGGCAAATACCAGATACTTTCGATTGTCAGACTGATTGAGGTAGAAGTAGGCATTCTCGATCTGATACTCTTCCTGCCTTCCCAGATTCTGCAATGCTCCCTCTAGTACGTAGATTCCGGGACTACTGGCTTCTGCAATCTTCTCGATCGCGATCGCTGCGTCTACCCCGTACAAATCAGCGGTCGCGTCGCGGCAATCGACCAATTTGACTTGAATCTCGCAATCGTAGCCCTCTACTTTTTTGAGGCAATTGCATCCTGGATTCCAGAAAAATAGGGGCAAGCCTAGTTCTTGCACCCACGGCACGAACTGCCGAAGCAAGTAATTCCGATCGCATTTTGGAGAGCGCACTGCCGATAGCGGCTCTCCCCGGCTGGCGAGAACTTGCCAATTCTCAAGTGGTTCAAATCGCATAATCCCCCTGCTAATTCTGCTGCTGTACCCATTCGCGCTTCTCTGGTGGCTGCGTCCAGACCAAGCAAAATCCAGACCGAGCTTCGCGCGCCCCATATTTCAGCGTCACGCCCAACTCCTGAATCTGCTGCTGGCAATCCCCCAGCAACTGTTCGTTCCAGCGCATCAACTGTTTGGCGTATTGCCCTTCTTGACTCATCGCCCATTCCAGGGCTTTTGCTTCTTCGAGAGTTAGTTGCACTTTACCTCTCGGATCGAGCTTGGTAGTCGCTTCTTGGTAAGCAAATCCCCCAGTAATTCCTATTGCTAAAGTTGTCAGAATCGCTACCGACCCAGCGGCGATCGACCATAGCCCGATTTTTGCCTTATTTTCTTGGGTCTGCTCGACAAGCCGTTGGGCGGACTCGGCAACCTTGTTTTCGACTCCAGTACGCGCCGCACGCTGATAGCCTTCTAAATGCTCGTTAATTTGCTGCTGCGCGTACTCGAAGGAATGCTCGATCCGCCCCGGCGCATCTTCCACCAGTGTTTGGACTGCCGAGACTCCGACCATTAGCAGAAATACCGGATCGTCTTTCTTCAACCCGAAGGCATTAACAATCTCTAGGATTCGCTCCCGCTGCTGGGCATCGTAATTCGCCAACAGGCGATCGAGCATATTGTCTGATTTATCCAGCATAATCTGGCTCGGCTACTTCTTCAGGTTCAGGTTTTTCAGAGCCAGAAGAAGACTCGCTGCCTGATTTCGACGACTGGTTACCGCCGTTACTATTAGCTCCTTTGCCGCCACTGCTGCTGCTGTTGGATTTACTACCTTTCTTGCTATTGCTTTTGCCGTTTTCGCTACCTTTATCAGTTTTTACACCTTTACCACTGTTGTCGGTCTTCGTTCCTGACTGAACGTCATCAAGCTTTTTCAGATTCTTCTCCAGCCCGTCATGACTATCTCCCTCAAATATTCCGTCAAAGGCTTGAGTCAAACCATCCAAGAATGTCTTGACTCGTTGAGTTGCCAGAATCCCCTGTTCGTCCTGGATTTTCTCCTGAGCGTCTTCGAGGGTTAGTTCGTTGCGGTCAACGTAAAACTGTACTGCCGATTCCAAGGCTGGCAAATACATTTCGCCCAAAAAATTAGGAGCGTTCTTTACATCTTGATAGAGCGAATCGTTACTCAGATAGTCAAAATTCGCTCCGTTGAGCCGCCCTTCATTGAGGACGACAATGTGAGGAATTCCATAGTCAAACTCCTCAATTGAGCTATGAAGTTGTCGAACCGATTCGTAGCATCCATCAGAAACAAACCACTTAACAATTCGATTTCCACCATAGAAATTTCGCATGAAATCGAGCAACGATACTTTTGCCATCCATCGATTTAAAGCATCTAGCGTATTGGAGGGTAAATTCACTACAACTTCTGCATCGGTGGCGACGTTGAAAATAACGTCAGGCTCGGTTGCTAGGTCTGGGTTGTCCGATAACGTAATTGTATGCGTATCTTGTGCCAAAGATTGATAAATCCGACCAACATCATTAACTTGGCTGTCAGCTTCTACTAGCGTAAAATTCCGATCTTTAGTGTTAAGGTATTGGCAGAGCGAACGCGATACAAAAGTCTTTCCTACTCCACCTTTTTCGCCACCAATTAAGTGAATGTAATTGAGTTTTTGTTTGTTAGACATACAAAAATAAGCTTGCAACAGATTACAATTGAAACGTGCAAAAACAAGTTTACAGCATACTTTCTAGCTTGTTAACTTCATTTCTAGCTCTATTTAAATTATCACTTCCATTTTTAATATCCTCGGAACTTTCTAAAGATTGCACTTCACCTGTATTTGAATTAAACTCAGACTTTGATTCTTGCTTAACTGCTGTCATCCCTAATGTACTAGGTACGCCTGTTACGTTTTCAATTTCATTTGCCCATCTCTGTAATTTTGCATATGATTGATGTGCAAAGAGTCGAATATCGATATCATCTTCTTGTTGGTTTATTTCTCTGAGAACATACCCGTAAAATCGAGCTTCAATGTAGTCTCTAACTTCGTCTCTTAGAAATTTAATAAATTTCCCTTCTTCTAAATTGTGACGAAGATAATTTAACGTAGCCCAAAACCTAGATCTTGGGGCAGCTTGCATCCTGAGCTTCAGATTTATTTTTTTGTCTTCTTGGTTGCCACTATTACTATTAGTATGCATGGTCTGTCCCTCTTTAATTCTACACCTACAATTCAAGCATAAATTAGTTACACTATACTTCTTGTAGTTGCTCTCCTGTCCTGTCAATAGTCATATTAAAAGTCATCATAAACAATTGACCAACATCAACAAGACGATACTGAAGCGATTCTAAATTACTAGTACTCGACCATTCTTCTAAAGCATAGCGGCATTCCTTTGGCAATTCCATCCACTGCGGTTTTGCCCAGTGAAATTCTTCATCAAGTTCGGGCTTGAAGTAATGTGCTGCGCCACCGCCAATCACCAAGGCATCTAGGCGCGTAGGACAATTTTCATTAAGCCATTCTCGAATCGCTTTCCAAGTTTGCTTGCGAGCCATCTGAATTGCCCTCGCGATCTTCTCAGCCTCTCGATCTTGATTTTTCGGGTCGGTCGATTTAATTAGACTGCGAATAAATGCATTGTCGGGTTGGATATCGCTTCCAATATCGTAGAGTGCTTCAGTTAGCGACGCTCGGTCTTGACCCGATGTTTGAGTGATGACTTCATCGACGAGCTTCACAAATCCCAGGTTATTCGTTTTAGAGCGCTCCCGATCTACCTGACCTCGCGAAAAGAGTAAGAAACTGGAGTTACGGTGACCCATCATTAAAACTGCAATGGCATCGCTGCGAGTGAAGTCGCGTTCTCCATACTCCTGCATTACTGCCTTAGTAAATCCAAAACCTTCAGGTAAGCACGAGCAATATTCATCAAGGGTTAGTTCGAGCTTCTCGCTACGAAAGTAGAATCGTCCTAATGACTTATCGACTAGCTCCTGAAACTGCTCTTTATCAGGGTACTCGCTGTAAGGTAGCAATGCCATATAGAAAACTCTAGTCCCCTGTCTGGGCAGATCGTGCGTTTGGATGATGGTTGCGATCGCTGCGAACAACTTATAAACCGCACGCTCGTATTTGAGGCGGTTCATTCGCACCGAGGCTTGCAGTTGCTTGGCGAGGTAACCGACTGCAAAGCAATCGTCACCGCGCTTTTTGGTCTTGAGCCAAGCATCGTTTTCCGGAGTGGTCAAGCCAGAAGAACTCTGATGATAGGCGTCAATCGACTGTTGCTCGACCTCTATCACCTCTGGTTCCATCAGGAGAAGTTGTATATGCTCTAAGCCCTCAAACCAGTAAAACACCTTGGTCAGCGACGATCCCGGATCGAAGGTCAGTTGAATCGTAACTGGTGAGCCTGTCAATGTCATTCAATCTATCCTCGTTCTAGCTTCATTGTGAAATTTTCATCTTTCCCCAACTCTTGTATCACCTTTCCCCAGTAATGTCGATCGCTACCGTCAAACCTCTTCAATCCTATTTCGATAATTCGATCTCTGTTGCACAAAATTGAAAATATCTATCGAAAGTTACAGAGAACTTCAGGAGAACTCTAGGAGAACTTCAGGAGAACTTCAGGAGAATAACAATGCCATATTCTTGGATTTTTGAATTTTTTTTAGCTCTTCAGACAATAGATTTAGGAGAACTTCAGGAGAACTCTGGGATAACCTCGGGAGAACCCTAAGAGAACTTCAGGAGAACTTTAATGCTTTTTTGGGCAAATCACCTCTACTCGCAAGCAATGGAGGATGTCATTACGCAGTTTACAATTTTCGATTTTTTCGTAATATTGATATTAGCGATGCGATCTCGATCGCACATTGTTCGTGTTCTCGTACAGACTGCGCAAAGTCTTACCAGTAGACGAACTGAACTGTCCTGTTAGCCGAACGAACTATGCAAACCGACTCAAAAGATCGAAGGGATACCATTATCCAGATACGCGCCACTCAAGATGAAAAGGCTGCCCTCGATCGCGCCACACTGGAAGCTGGCTATCAAACTGTAAGCGAGTTTGTGCGGCAGATGGCAATTAACAATATAGACCGCAGGGTAGATTTTAATTGGCGAGATTATAGGCTATCTTTAAACGAAATCTTCAGAGAGTTAGTCGCCAATTTAGATGGTCTGCGGGTTGTTGCTGGAATTGAAACTCAGTCCGAAGATTGGGGCAGAATTCAGCGCTCCATCTCCAAGTTGAAATCTAAAGTTGAAGAACTTAATGCCGATCGCTAAAGCGCTAAAAAATCGCAGCTTTCGCTCGACCTTGCACTATGTGGCAGGGGCGCACCGCGAATCGCGGCGAGTATTTGTAAATGTGGGTGTGCCGGACGAACCTGGTGCGATCGCTGAGGAGATGGAGCAGCAAGCCCGGAAAAGTAAGTATCCTTGCCAGCGTCCGTGTTACCACATTTCGATCAGCCCTCATGAAAGGGATGCCGATAGCTTGACCGATAAGCAGTGGAATAGGCTAGCTAAAGATTTTTTAGAGGATTCGGGGCTGGGCAATCGCCAAGCAGTTGGCTATTTACACGAAGACGAGGACTACCCAAAATCGGGAAATCTCAGACCCCATCTACATCTCATTGCAAACCGAATCGACGACAGCGGCAAAGCCTACGACACGAGTTGGGACTTCTATCACTTCCAATCGGTGATGCGGGAATTGGAGGAAAAACACGGGTTGGTGCAACAAGCATCTAGTTGGGAGGTCGGGCGGAGATCGCGCAATAGTGTCAAGCAAGTACAGCGGTTGCAACGGGAAGAGCGCGAATACAATCGCGGCGATCGCACGAACTTAGGAGAGAAACAGATGCCACACAATGGCAGTAGCACTCGACAACAACAAGAGGCGCGATCGCAGCAGCAAGGGCAATCAAAAGATATCGGAGAATTATTGCGCGAGACTCGCCAGCGCGATCGCGAGGAGCGACAGGAAAATCACCAGCAATTATCTGGAGCCGTCCAAGGGGGACAGCGGCAGGGCAAAAAAATCGAATCCTCCACTGGCGAATTTGATGGCATGAGCGTTATCGGTGGTGGGATTCGCCTGGGGGCTTCAGCAACGGCGGTAGCACAAGGATTCAAGAAAAAGCTCGATCTCGCTAAAGAAGAAGCTGAGGGCGAACGTGCCGAGCAATTAATCGATCGTCTCTCTAAAGTGGGAGATCGTGCCGAGCAATTAGAAAATCGCCTCGGTTTTGGAACTGACAGGGAAAAACAGCAAACCTCCAACGAACCGGAAATTGAGGGGGGCAGCGATCCATCGAACATGGAATCGCTTGAGGATGAAGGGCTTGACGCACAGCGGGAGCAACAAGGTAACAACCCCCTCGAAAATGCCATCAATTTTGGGAACGCTCGACTAGATCGATTAGCGGATGCAGCGGGACTCGACGATGAAGATGACAAGCAGCGCGGCAGCTTCGATCTCGATCCGAATGCTTCCACAGACGAGCAATTCGATCGCCTCTCCGAAGCAATCGATGCAATGGACGATCGGTTGGATGCTCTGGAGCAACGGGCAGAATATCTAGAGGAACTGGCAATCCATAGCTCCGATATGGAGGAAAAGGTTGCAATGGACGATCGGATCGAGCAGTCCGATTCCGGATGGCAGCCAGAGGAGCAATCCTACATCTTCGGCAAGGCAATCGCGCAGAGCCTCAACAATTATGCCTCTGCTCGTAGCGAAGTTTACGCTACGCGAAAGGACGAGGATATTCCTACGCGCTCGCTCGGGACAATTTCACCAGATCCCGGTAGCAATCGCGTGTCGATCTCGGACGACGAGTACGGACTTAAATTTGAAGCGCAGCAAAACGAAGACGGTAACTGGCAAGTTACTACGAACGAGCTAAACGAGGATGAGAAAAGCTCGATCGCTAGTTTGCCGCAGACCAAAGAAGATTATCAGGTGCAAGCCTCTGGGAAGTCAGTCGTGTATGGGCTGTCCAACCTTGCACCAGAAGATATGAAGCGCGATCGCGACAGCTACGTTCGCTGGAAAGGCGAGAACGATCGCTTTGACTATTCGTTTTCGATTGGTGGCGCGGACGAATCCAGTAAGCAGCAAATTATGGGATATGACAATCAGAGCGGAAGTGACGACCCCGTATTTGAGGCTTCAATTGACGAGAAAGGATTTGTCCGTACCGATCGATGCGATATCCCCTCTAACCAGCTCGATCGTTTAGTCGAACAGGGCAAACAACAAGGTCAGCAGGGGAAAGGACGTAAGCCGCAAAAGCAGCGACAGCGTTCCAAACAGCACTCCAAAAATATGGAGCTTTGACGAACTACAAGGATAACTTATGGGGATTTCTAGATACAGAAAAAATATTCAATTTGATTTTCTCTGGAACAACACCTACTTAAGTGGATTAGATTCGGCAACATTAATCGCTTTGGGTTTACTGCTGATTTACCTTACTGCTTTTCAGCCTGCGGTAGTTCTAGTAGCGTGTTTTAGCTGTGCAATTGTATCGGCTTTTTCTTTACTAAATCAGGGACTGAAAACCGCAACGGGTTATTCTATTCCCGTCAAAATTTGGCACTTAGCCACTGTTGTACTTGTACTTACAGCTATATTCGGACAAGCCACAACACCTGCTTTTGCTCAGTTCTTTAATAGTTTAGAGCAGGCAGTTCAAGATGTGGTTTCTAATGCTGATACAGGTATTAGTTCGCAACTCGTAAGTACCATTTTTGCATTTTTTCGAGTACTAATTCTTCTCGCTTTTGTCATCGGCGTTGTCGTTGTATTTGCTCAGGCGACTAGAGGCAACGATTGGCAGCCAATTGCTAACTTGCTAGCTGTTGGCGTTGCGTTTGTGATTGGCGTTGAAATCATTAGCCAACTAATTCTTGGTGGCAGCGGACAACAAGGTGGTGGAAACCCTTAATATTGATGGTGCCAATGATTTATGAGTTTTTGGAGCTTGACTTATGGACGTTGATAAAGATCCGGTAAAAGTCAACCCAATCTTGGGGCAACGCGCGTCGATCGGACCAATTCCGGCTGACCAATTGATTCCCTGGGTGTTTATTGGCGTCTTCTCTTACTTCATTTTCTCAATGCTGCTTGGAGTGGGGATTTTGCCCTGGCTCGGTACGTGGATATGGATAGCAGCCTCGTGGTGGATACTCACGGGCAGCAAGACTTATGCCTTTATTAAATCGTGGGTACAGCCACCGGGGGTCGATTGGATTAATGCCGAAACGTTATTCGTCCGCGCCACCGATGCCGGAACTTGGAGGCGTGCCAAACAAGACAAACTACGCTACGTGAAGCAAACCTCAAGTGAAGACGGAAAGACGAGGAAATTCATGCCTTTTCAAAACTTCAGCCACATTCATAGTATCGCTGAAATTCAGCTTGGGGGATACAGTTTTGCGTGTTTAGTGCTGTACGACAAAGCAAATGATTCTTGGTCGGCTCAAATCCCTTTTAAATTTTCTGGCATTCACCCGCAGCTTTATCGGAATGAAGTGGAATCCGCTATTAGCGCACTGCATGAAGCTTGTAGCGAATTTAATGAAGGCGAATTTTTAACCTTCCAAACTTCGTGTAAGTCAATTACGCGCAATCGCAAGAAACAATTGCGAGAACTGGCTAAAACCTCTGATTCTAAGGCAATTGGCGTTCAGTTGCTCAATGAAGAACAGCGCGTAAAAGAGCTTGCTGCTAGTGGTGCGCGGCAAGTTTGGGAGCAGATAATTTGGGGAAGCTGGACAGCACAGAAAGACATTGAGGAGCGCACCGATTTAATCGGAAAGATCTTGCTATGGATTAAAAATAAGTACCAATCCTCAATTACAGGATTCATGGGAACGAAACAATCCTATTTCAATGATTTTTACGAGGATTTAGCGCGGCAAATCCACGAGCGCGGCTTTCTCAAGTGGCGAAATTTGCTCGAAACTAAGGGTGAATTGCTCTGTGAACCGATGAGCGCTCGGGAAATTTGGCAGCATCTATGGTATCGATTCAACATCCAACCTGCTCCAACGCTGCCGCAAAACCGCTATATCCAAGTAATTGAGGAGCAAGGCGGACTGCAAACCAACGTACCGCAATCGGGGCAAAAAGATCTGATTACGCTGCTAGTACAGGGCGATCGCGGTAAAACTTCCTGCCCGAAACACCAGTCGCAGCGGGGTTTTATCTATTCGTGCAATAAGGTCGGGCGAGTGGTAACGATCGAGCAACCTCCCGAATTGTGGCGTAATGCCAGAGAGCAGTTGAAATGGATTTGGAATCGCCTCTCCACAACCTACGTGCGCGATACGGACGCCGTCATACAGATCAGCTCTCGGGAAAAGTGGGCAATCCAAGATGAGCTTGAAAAAATGACCAAACAGTCTAAATACGAGGAGCGACGCGCGGTAGCCGAGGGGACTGGCAAGGGCGTCGCGGCATCCATGCAAGGGGAACACGCCGAAGATGCTCTCAGAAAGATGCTCGAAGGCAAACAACCACTTTATTGCGCTCCCGTATTCGTGATTTGGCGAGATAGCGAGGAAGAAGCAAATGAGGCAGCGCGGCAATTTTGCCAAGCTTTTGGCAGCGCCACCGCAACGGTGGAAGACGATATTGCGTGGCGAGTTTGGGTTGAGTCTTTGCCGATCAATAGTTTTCCTTTGCTAGAAAAATATTCTGCCTTCAGCGAGCGGAGGCTGACTCTCGATAGTGAAACCGTGCCGGGATTCCTTCCACTTACCCGCCCGCGCGATCTGGACAGCAGGGGTGTGGAGTTTTTAAACAGTCGAGGCGGACACCCAATTTACGTCAACTTGCTCGATCCGCAAACCGGACGCGCTCTAATTACTGGAAAAACTGGATCGGGAAAATCTGTATTGGGGTGGAGGTTTGTTCTGGATGCTTTGGCTCAAAATATCCCAGTAGTGGGGATCGATCTGAGCAGCGGTGGCGACTCGACCTTTAAAACTGCCGTGTTGAGCTTGGGAGAGGAAAAAGGCGCATACGTTGATATTCTGCGGGAATCTCTCAATATCCTCGAACCGCCCGATCTTCGTACTCTTGCGCCTGAAGTACAAGTGCAACGATTGAAGCGTTGGAAGGATGTCGTTCGCACCGTGGTTGCCACGATTGCAATGGCGCAAATCGAAGACCCCCAACTGCACTCGCGAGTGGATTCAATCTGTCTGCGTCTGCTGGAAGTCTTTTTTGCTGACGTGGATATTACCAATCGCTACAATAATGCCTTCGAGCAGGGCTGGAAATCTGAAGCCTGGGGCGAAATGCCAACTCTACATGACCTGCTCAAATTTTGCTCGAAGGAGAAGTTGGGGCTAGAGAGCTATGAAGAAATCGACGCCAGGGCAATTAACCAAATCGTCAATCAGGTTGGGGCAAAGCTACAAGATCCGAATATCGGCGATGCGATCGGGCGTCCGAGTACGGTTTCGCCTTATCCACTAATTACGTTCTACGCGCTATCGGGGCTGTCCAACGAGCAAAACGCTACCATCATGGCTCTTTCAGCGCAGATGGCAGCGCTGCGAAATGCCCTAGCGTCGAGTCAAAGCCTCTTCGTGGGCGACGAGCTTTCGGTGTTGTTGGACAAACCCGGCTTCGCCGATGTGGTGGGCGAGATGTTGGCGACCGGGCGAAAGGAAGGCATCTCCACTTTGATGCTGGCGCAGGATTTGGATGCGATCGTTAACTGCAAAGCCTCAGCTAAAATTCTCGCCAACCTCAGCACTCAAATTACCGGGAAAACTACCTATGCGGCAACGGCAGCCTATGCCAATGCGCTGGGGTACGATCGCGAGCTAATTGCTCAAAATGCCAGCGAATCGTATAGAGGCAGCAAGCACGAACTTTATACGCGCTGGCGAGTGGAGCGGAACAATCGCTTTTGGGATGCGCGATTCTATGCTGCGCCGATGATGCTGGCTAGCTTGGCAAACGGCGAGTCCGAGGTTGCCGCGCGCGATCGCGTTCTTGCAGGGTATCCCAGTACGGAAAAAGGTCGCTTGCGAGGGTTGCGCGATTTTACCGATCAATACGTGATGGCAATGCGAGGCAGTACTTCATTTTCGGAGGTGATGCCTACTACTACAGGTTCGACGGTTCGAGAAGAACGCGAACGGCAAGTCGTCAATAATCGATAGGAGGTATTTATGATGCTACGACGACTCATGGTGACATCTTCGGCTATTATCGCTGCGTTAAGCGCGATCGCCAATCCCGCGATCGCACAGGAAACAGAGAATTCTGCCGATGGCGGCAACGACTCTGAATCTATCGATACTAGCGGCAATACGGGGACAGTCGAGCAAGTTCAAGGCGACGTTACCGATACGGCTAGCGATATCGAAGAACAGGTGAGCGACGTTACCGGAGATATCAATGAGGAAATTGATAATACTACAGAGGAATTAGGCGATGCCATTGGCGATGTTACTGATAGCAGCAGCGATGGTAATAGTGGTGGTGGGTTGTTCGAGGATAGTAGCGTTCTCAGTAATGTCCCCGATTCCGGGAACCTCGGCAATATTTCTGAGGGTATAAACGAAACCGTCGGCGACGTGCAAGAGTCGGTCGGTAACGTTCAAGAGTCGGTCGGTGGCGTTATCGAAAATGCTGAGAGTAGCGTCGAGGATTTGATTGCGTCGATCTCGGGACTCAATATTCTCGAACAGTTCGGACTCGCCGATCTCGGAGAAATTCTATCTTCCACTGATGAGATAGTTTCCGGTGGAAACTCCAGCTCTGGCAGCGAGGGCGATAGCTCCTCGGGAAACAATACGGTAATTGGCAGCCTCGGCTTACCCAATCCTGGCAAAGTCGAGCACAAAATCGATAATGCCAGCACCAACCCAGCCAGCGAAATTTTGGCGACTAAGCAAGGCGGCGAAGGGTCGCCAGTTATCAAAGAAGATGCTGCCGACGAGTTTAAATCGGACTTAGCCTCTGAAGTAGCCCGCGCCTCTGCATTATCAGAGCAAGGGCAAGAAAAATTAGCTCAAAACGCTAAAGCTGCTCAAACAGCCACTCAAAAGTCGCTAAAGCTGGCGAAGAAGAGTGCAAATACTGACGTTTCGCAGAATATCATGCGAAATCTCAGCGCTCAACAAGCTATCCAGGGCAAGATGACGGCACTAGAAGTGGTTGACGCCCAGCTTAGGCAGCGCGACGATGCCTTGCGAAACTTGACCCTCTCCAGTGCATTAGACGAACTCCAACGCAATCGCGCCGCCGAACGACGCAAAGGAGCAAGTGCCTACAGTGGTGCATTAAATTCGGGCGCACAGGTGGTGGTTCCCGGCGTAACTGTTGAAGATGACGGAGGATAAATGCTACTCCTCAGATTTTTAGATATTCTCCCCCATCTTTTTGCCCAATCAGGCAGCGAAGCTGCTGCGAATATGGTGATAGACTCGCTGAATTTGCAGCAGCAGATTCGCGCATCCTGGGACGATATTTGGAAGTCCGCGCTAGATTGGCAGTCAGCGGATTCTCCGTACCTATTACTGGTTAAACTAAGTTCGACTCTTGCCTTCTTTATTTTGATTTACCTGTTTATCAAAAAGGGCGAGGAAATCAGCAAGAGCAAGTACCTAGGCTCGGTTATCGAGATGTTTATGATGCCCTTAGTTTACATAATTTTTGTTGGCACTAATGGCAAACTTCTAGCGCAGATTATTCTTACATTGCGAGGAGTTGCAGAATCGGAAATTGAAAGACTTAACCAGATAAAAATTGGTGGGATTCAAATCTCAAACGCCACCTTACAGGTGCAGACAAATATTCTAGGGCAAGAGCGAATTCGGCAAGTTTATAGCGAGTGCCAGGGCGCAATTGGCGAAGATCTAACGAAATGTCTCCAAAGTAAGCAATCTGAAGCACAAGGAATTGTTAATGGTTTGGAGCAACAATTACCAGACAATGTTTCTCTGGAACCACTACAAAATTTTGCTGATACTATTGGCGGAATTACTGGTGTAAGTTCGGTAGCAGAAACTGCTGGAAATCTCGTTCAAGGTAATTTTATCGAAATTATCCAAAATCAGCTTTATCCAATTTTAAAAAATTTACTCTACGCAACACAATGGGCTTTTATTAATATGGTAGAAGCGGCTCTAGTGCTAACCGCCGTTATTGCTCCTTTAGCTCTTGTGTTCTCGCTTCTACCCACTTCAGGAAAGCCAATTTGGGCTTGGGCTAGTGGCTTTATTTCGCTATATGGGTTAAAACTTTTCTATTCAATTATCGTGGGAATTATCGCTACAGTAATCGTGAATACGGACGGTAGTCTCGCCGAACTTGGCTCAGAGTTTGGTTTCCTGATTTTCTTGTCCCTCCTCGCGCCATTTATCTCTACCGCCCTCGTAAGTTGGGGAGGCGTGTCGCTTTACCAGGGCATTCAGAGCCGAGCAACTGCCATCCTTGGTGCAGCTTTAGATGGAGTGGGTAGCATGGGCAAAATGATGATGGGGAAATAATATGTTTTCATCTAAAAAGGATAACGATCCAAACAAAAACGGGTACCTAAACTCATCATCGTCTAATACCAAGGGCGATATGATTCAGGGCAACGAGAATAGAGTACTAATACTGCTTTTAATTTTGTCGGGCAGTTTGTTGATTAGCTTGCTTGCAATCGTGGTGCTTCTTTTTAATAATCGCGCTCTTGCAGAACGCGAAAACACCTACGTTCAAATGAACGATGGTTTTACTAAAGAAATCAGAGAATTTAATGTCAGCCATCGCGAAGCAAGCACGATTAAACAGACTGTAAGCACTTGGGTACAACTTACTTTTGAATGGGATAATCGAATTCCAGGATCGAGCGCTACTGATAAGGGATTTGAAATTAATGAAGAGACAATTCCCACGAAGTCGTACCTGGCAAGTTACATTATGCAAGAAGGGTTTCGCCAACAGTTCTTGACACAGCTTGGGTCTGAAGTAGTTCCGCCTGATGTCTTTACGGGGCAGCGGCGCTCGACTGTAAGAATTTATGACATCTCCAATCCGCGCCAAGTGGGAGAGGGAACTTGGGAGATTGACGTTGTATCTTCTCGAATCGAAACTGTGGGCGGACGCGAGGATCGAGAGGTTGAATTCAACCGCACTTTCACAGTTGAAGCCATCCCGCCAATCGAATCAGCATTAAAGGAGCAAGAGTCGAGCGCTTGGCGCAAACAGGTTTACGACCTGACCACAAACGGATTGATAATTACGCAGATTGAACCACTCGACGTATAGGGAGATATTTTTAATGGTTGAAGACAACAACTTACAACAGTGCGAGGATATTCACGACAATGGAAATGGGGACAGCGAGGACGATGATTATACCTTAATCGTCTCTCCGGATTCCGATTTAGAGGAGCATAACGAGCAGCAAGAGCATGGCGAGGGCGAGGATAATCTTGCAAGCCTTGCTGGACTTGAACCCGACGAAGAGGATTTGCTAGTCGAGGAAGGGGCAAGGCTTGACCTTGATAGTGACGAGGAGCAAGAAGGACGCGATCTGGCTTCTTCGCCCATCTCTCGAACAGCGGTAGTCGCTGGTGGGGTGGGATTACTCGTGTTTTTCGTAGTTGGGGCAATTTCTCTTTTTACTGGTAGCGGCGGCGAACAACAAATTGGCGAACGCAATCAGCGCCAGGAGGATACTGCTCAATCCGACTCCTACTCAAAAAGCGATCGTTACAAGTCCAAGCTGGCATTAGTCGGTCAGGAGAAAGGGCAACAAGAGGTTCAGCAGCAACCTCAAACCACTCCCGTTCGAGAGCAACAACAACAAGGTGAAGGCGGTGGCGAACAGCGAACGCAGCAGCAGTCGCAGCAACAACAGGAGGAGCAGGGAGGACGACTGTATAATCCACCACCACAACAGCCACAATCGCAACCGCAGCCACCATTGCCAAGCGGCGCAACTGAGCCAAATCCCGCCGAGCCACAAAGGGTCAGACAACGACCACCGCAACCGCAACGACAACGACTGCAACCGCAACAACAAGAACAGGAGGAGCAGATCGATCCGCTTTCGCGCTGGAGCAAACTTGCATCGGCAGGTTCTCGTGGTGGGCAATTTTCGCGGGTGCAGCCAGTTGAAACGCTGGAACAACGACAGGGCAACGGGCGACAAGCGGCAAGCAACCAAGTGGCAGCGCAAATTCCTTCTCCCGAGTTGCAGAACGGGGGGCGCATCATGCAGGTTATGCCGGACGAACAACAAGATTCGCGCGCAAGTGCGTCCGCTCAAGGACGGCAAAGACAAAATCAACCGTCGCGGCGGCAGGTAGAAGGCTTCCCGGAAGCAACCATTGGCGACGATCCAGTTTATGACAATGAAAACCAGGAGCAACAAAACGATCGCCGTCAGGTGCAACCTCAACCGATGCAACCGATGAATGACAATTGGAATGACCGTTCCAGTTACCCGCACACACAAGACACACAAGGGCAACGGCAGCAGTCGCGGGACTTCAATGGGGGCAACAACGATCGAGTGCTAACGCCTTTACCGGCGACTAAGCAAGCTTCTCGCCAGCACCAGCGAACGCCTGGAGAGCAGGGCATTCTACAACGACAGCGGCAGCGCAGTAGCGAAGACAACGATCAACAGCAATCTCACCAACAAGCAGTAATGCGTGTGGCTATCGGGACGAGCGCTCGGGCAAAAGTATCGACTCCCATTGTCGCCAGCACCAGCGGCAAAACGGTGGGCAGATTTGCTGTAGAACTCACGCGCCCCCTGCAATCGACGGATGGCAAGGTGGCATTGCCCGCAGGGTCGATCTTGATTACCGACGTACTTGCCATCGACGACAATAGCCGCGCGATTCAACAAACTGTGGTTGCCGTGGTTTATCCCGATCGCGATGGGGAGATTCGCCAGGAGATTATCGAGCGCAATACTCTCCTGGTGCGTGGAAGCGATGGGGGAGCGCTGATTGCCAGTCTCGAAGGGGGGGCGGCTGAAGCAGGGTCGATCGAAGACGTGCGCGCTGGCGCAGTTGGGGCGCTCGAAAATGTCGGTGAGGTTGCCAATCAAGCCGATGTATTTTCTACTTCCAGTGCTTCGAGTGGGGGCGATGATTCCTCAACCGTAACGACTACCACGGTCGAACGCGACGATAACAGCTTGGCTGCTGCTGCATTAGAGGGATTTTTTGGGGAAGTGGGCGATCGCTTGGAGGAGCGATCGGAAGATCGTCTGCAATCTGCTCCGGTACTGGAGGTCGAGAGTGGCGAGGAAGTCGTGGTTTTCGTTAACGGATTTTTGGAGGTTCGCAGATGAGACGAGTTATTGCAGTTACCGCTGCCGTTGTCATTGGCGTTGCAGGTGTTGCAGCCCGCGCCGATGCCCAACAGCTTCCGCCGCCACCACCGGAGCCGGAGTCGGAGTTTCTGCCTGAAATCGAGCGGCAACAGCAAAGCGTCGCTTTTGTATCGCAGACTCGGGCGTATCGCTACACCACACCAGTACGAATCTATCCAGGGCGCAATACCACGATTGAATTTCGCACGGATGAGGCGATTACCTTCGTCCAACTTAGCGATTTGAGCGAAATTGTCTACGAGACGAACGCGCCACTTCCATCGGGGCAAGCTAAGGTAATCGTTTTGCGGCAAATCCGCCCGCTCGATATCGAAGGGACAACCAATTCAGCAATTCCAAATCTTACGGTTTCGACCGTCGATCGCCAGGGCAACTTGCGAACCTACACCTTCAACCTCCTGGTACGCGATGGGGCTTTAGCAGCAGTTCCAGTCAATGACAAAACTAATGGCGTGGCAATTGTACCCAACCAACAGGCTGAGGCGGAGCGACTGGCACTGCGGCGTAACGAACAGGGATTGCAATTTGTCAATACTCGCAGGCAACACCAGCACAATACCCTCGAAACTCAGATGGGAACTGCCACCTTGGGCGATATCAAGCTTGGCTTACAGGTTGCAATCGAGCGCGGCTATACGCCGAGCGACGATCCAGTTGTCTACAACGTGCAACAAACCCTAGCGATTGCGCGAAATGGGACGCCCTTGCAACAAGCTATGCAGCAGACTCAGGTTGGACAAGAGGTGATGGTCGAACTGGGCGAAATCGGAATTGAGTCGGCAATTTTATCTGACAAGAAACCAAGTTACCAGCAGCAAGTCGAACAGGAGATTTAATAATGCATCCGCTAGTCAAAAAAAAATTTGTAGACAAAAATCCCTCTACTATCAGTATTTGGGTGAATGGAATTCAAGTGATTCGGATAGTTAATAAGACATTAGTTATACGTCGAAAGGCAGATAAAAATGTTAGACTGCTAACCATTCATTTAGATGACAATCCTCAACCTGAATATGCGATCGTTCGTTCAAACAATAGACTTAGGTAAAATTTCTTGATGACATTTTTGGCAGCAAACATGGCTGATATTAAACAAAAACAGCAAGAGAAGCAAGCAATTCAAGTTGCAGATAGTGCAAATCGAATTTTGGACGTGGCAGAAAGAGAAGATTTAGATGTCAAAAATGATGATGGAAGCGTTTCAGTGGAAGGTGATACCTATAAGGTTTTTCGTAAAGACAATAAAATTACAATTGACAAAAAAAATAAAGAAAGTCGCGTTGTTCAAGATTCTGGAAATATTGTTGAGAATAAAGGAGTAACTCAAAAAGATGCCGAAATTTTTGAAGAAATGGCAAATAAGATGGAGCAACACGAGCAGCACCAAATTAACCAAAGAAAAGCTCAACAGAGAAAATCTAAAGAACCCGAGCTTTAATACTGATGCCCGAGCGCGATCGAACGAACAACTTAGCCAATCATTTTCGAGATCGGTTTCTAGCTGGCGATCGATTTCAATCAATTACCCAGGCAAGAAAATCGGTATCGGATTATTTAGGACAACCGATTCAACCGGGGTCACGCCAAGCCAAACAACTTGACGAATCTGTCGAGCAAGGATTGGTTCGGGCGGCGAAGGCAATCATTCAAGCTGGGGAAGACTCGGGCGATAGTCCCGCAGCGACCTACGATCGCTTGGTGGACTTGTACCAACGGCAACCGAGACTCGGAACGCGCAGTTCGACCTCGATCGAGCGCCAGCAGTACAGTACGCCAGTGCCAATTGCCTACCTTGCCTCTCGATTGGCGGGAGTAGATCGCGATTGCGATGTGTACGAACCCACTGCCGGACACGGAGCGCTTCTAGCTGAAGCCGACCCTCAACGCTCAACTGTCAACGAACTCGATGACGATCGCGCTGCCGATTTACATCGCCAGGGGTACGAAGTTACCCAACACGATGCGGTTAATTGGCGTCCGGGGAGGCAGGCTGATGTGGTAATTGCCAATCCTCCGTTCGGTTGCCGCCAGGGACAAAACGGCAGAGCCGAGCAGTTTGAAATTGGCGGCGATCTCACCAAAATTCGCACGATCCACCTCGACCATGCAATCGCGTGGAAATCTCTCGAAGCGATGAAGGACGATGGGCGTGCCACGCTAATTTTGGGGAGCGAACATGGGACGCAACAATCGCGCTCGGACAAATATAACCAGCAACAAAATAGAGGATTTTTCTACAACCTCTATAAGAACTACAACGTGACAAACCATTTCACTATTGATGGCGGTTTGTACGGGCGGCAGGGGGCAGGATTTCCAATTGACGTGATTCAGATCGACGGACGTGGCACATCCCAGCGCGAGCTTCCCGCCGCTGACGTACCGAAGCTCTATACCAGTTACGACGAACTCAAGGAAACCTTGAATTATGGTGTTAGTCGAGAACGCACAGCAAGTTCAGATCGAGATGCCAGACTATCCATATTTCCAGAATCCCAACGTTTGGAAGCCGATGGAAATGGCAGAGGGTGCGCGCCGGACGCCCCAGTTTTGGCAGATCCTCCTGCCGAGCAACCAAACTCAAATAGTAGACTACATGGACTATCGGAGTCTGGTAGCCGACAAGGTAGAGTGGCTGATCTACCACTACAGTTGGCAGCTAGAGATTCCTCTGATCGAAGTATTCGACTATATCGCGACCAAAGCGAAGAAAATCGAAGGCGTTTCGATGACCCCAGAACGGATAACCAGCGCTCGGGGGTGGGCACAGATTCTGACCGAGAATTCGTGGTTGCGGGCAATGTGGCAGCTAGAGATTCCGATGGAGCAGCGCGAGCTTCCGCTACAAATCCTCCAGGACGAGGAGGAGAAGGAGCGAGTCATCGAGGGGATTCAGGAAGGGATGAACCTCGAAGAATGGTTACTCGAAATTCTGGTCGAGTAAAAAAACATCGAGAACCATCGCCATTTACCGAGTTTGAGGAATCATCTATGCCAGAAGACGACAATCGCAATAATCCAGAACAACAGCAGGTTCGCTATCAGCCACAGAGCAAGCATTCTTCGCTGGATACGCTTATCCCGCGCAACTTGCAAGGATCGGCTAGAGAGAGTTTGGACAGCCTGGAAGAACGGGTAGGTGGCGACATTGATGAATTCGTGCGCGATTGCGTGGGATTTGAATCGGAGGAAGATTCGAAAGATGCCCTAGCTGGCGAACAAGTCGATGGAACCGCGCTCGCGATCGACCGAATTGAAAATGACCAGGGGGCACTAATTGGCGACCAAACGGGAGTTGGGAAAG
Source organism: uncultured Saprospiraceae bacterium (assembly GCA_964458135.1). Taxonomy (GTDB): domain Bacteria; phylum Bacteroidota; class Bacteroidia; order Chitinophagales; family Saprospiraceae; genus CAYWHT01. Next base: position 34,956 of record CAYWHT010000001.1, read on the forward strand.
GTCGCCAATTGGCATCAATTCTTAAATATGCCAAGGAAACCGACCGCACGCCCATTTTCGTGACGCAAAAACCATCCCTCTACGCTGATATGATTCGCGATTTAGAGGATGTTGGCGAAGCGGGATTTAACCCGTTCGTAACCGATCGAGATACCAAGGTGCCGCTTCCGGACGGACGTGAAATCAATACCAAGCCAGGACAGAAAAAGCAGGAAATCGACGATATTCTCAAGTCGGGCGAACTTCCAGACGAATACGATGGGATATTTACCACGTACTCGCAAATGCAGACGGTAAGAGGGAAAGAACCGCCTCGCCGCGAACTACTGCGCCAGTTTGCACCAAATTCCGTGATGGTGCTCGACGAAGCCCACGAAGCAGGTGGATCGCCCGATCGCCAATCGCTACCAGGGCAAGCCTCCAATCGTGCCGAATTTGCCAGGGAGCTAGTGGACGACGCCGAAGGGGTTGCATTTTCTAGCGCTACGGCAATCAAGCGCCCAGACGTGCTGGACTTGTACGGGCGGCGCACGGGAATGACCGAAGCACTTGGGGGCGTAAAAGACTTGCAAAATGTCTTGGAGGGGGGAATCCCCTTGCAACAAGCCTCCAGTGCCATGCTGACGCGGGATGGCAACTACACTCGGCGCGAACGCAGCTATGAAGGCGTCGATTTTGGCATCGAGCAGGTTGATGTATCGCGCGAATCAACCGATGGCATGGCAGAAATTATGGGGTCGATCCTCCAGTTCGATCGCGCCAAGCAAGATGCGGTTATTTCCATTGACGAGGAATTGAAAAAAGAAGCCAAATCGGTCAGCGAAGACAATGCAATCGGTAAATCTGGCGCGGATAGCACTAACTTTACAGCGCTGATGCACAATGTGATGGATCAGGCTCAAGTTGCGCGGAAATCCGACCAGATGGCAGATGAAGCAATTGCTTCGCTGGAGCGCGATGAGAAACCCGTGATTGCTGTCTCCAATACAATGGGCAGCTTTATCGAGCAGGTGGCAGAGCGCGATGACCTCCATCGAGGGGACGAGTTTACTGCCAACTTCTCGGATGTCATGAAGCGCTACTTATATCGCTCTCGCGAGGTACAGGAGAAGAATTTCCGAGGAGAGCGCGAACGGCGGATGCTGACCGACGAGGAACTGGGAACTGAAGGGGTCGAGGCATTCGAGCGTGCCGAAAAACTCATTGACGATACGGATCTAGATTTCCCGGTTAGCCCGATCGATCGTGTCCGGCAACGAATTGAGGATGCGGGCTATAGTTTCGAGGAAATTACGGGTCGCCAGCACGCTCTCGATTACGACGAAGATGGCAACGCCACCTATCGCAAGCGCGGCTCGAAAGAGACTTCGCAGGCTGCAAAAATCCAGACAACCGACAACTTCAACAATGGCGATACGGATGCCCTATTGCTCAATCGCTCTGGGGCAACCGGAATTTCGCTGCACAGCGGCGAGAAATTTCAAGATCGCCGCCGCCGCCACATGATTGTCGGGCAAGCCGAGCGCGACGTGAACGCTTTTATACAAACATTGGGGCGCGTCCACCGCACTGGGCAAGTCGAGCCGCCGAAAATTTCGATCGTGATGAGCGATGTCCCGGACGAGAAGCGTCCCGCCGCCATGCTCGAAAAGAAAATGGCAAGCCTCAACGCCAACACTACGGCAAGCAGAAGCTCGGGGTTCGATACCAGCGAAATTCCAGACTTTTTTAATGAATACGGATCTGCCGTGGTCGAAAACATGATGGAGGACTACCCGGATGTTAACGCCAAGCTGGATTATCCAGTGGGGTTGTCAGGGAGTGGCAACCGCGAACAAGCCAATGACGAGGATGCGATCCGCAAAGTTACGGGTCGATTGCCGTTGTTGAGCGTAGATGAGCAGGGGCAATTTTATGAAGAGCTTGAAGAAGAATACAAGGCAATGTCGGAGCGGCAGAAAGCCCTCGGCAACAATATCCTAGAGGCAGACTTTCGGGATCTCGACGTTCAACCTATTGCTCAAGCTAACATTATCGAGTCCGATCCGAATTCAAGTTCGGCATTTGCGAATGGGGTTCGTGCGGAAATTGCCAATGTAAATGCACCATCTAAGCCAAAGACGCAGCTTGAAGTGACCAATGAAGTCCGACGAGGGCTAGGCTTGGATTCAATTAGCAACCTCGAAGACTACGAACCCGACAAGGTGCGCGGCTCGGCAGAATTCGAGCGAGATGAAACGCTTGAGAAAGTCGATCGCGCTACAGACGCTTACCGAAATCGCCAGCACCAAAAAATTCGAGATCGCTCCTCGCTCGAACCTAAAGATCCCAACGCAGATAATGCCGAGGAGGAGCGGCAGCGGCTCGCTGAAAAATTTCAGAGCCGCCTGGATGCTGAAGACAAAAAAATTGACAAACAGCGCAGCCATATCAAGGAAGAAGTTGAACAATTTCCGCGCGGACAAACTGTGCGATTGGCAGCAAAAGGGCGCGGCGAAGAAGGTCGAACTTTTTATGGAGCAATTACTGATATTCGCAAGCGCGGACAGAGCCTTGACGACTCGATTACCGGAGCAGACAATAGCAATCAGTTGGGCGATAATCCTCTAGCGGCGAGTAAGTGGGAAATGCTCGTTTCGATCGCCGATAGTGCCAGAGAAATGGCGATTCCAGTAAGCAAGCTAAATACGGGGCGAATCGGCTCGATTACTATGAACCCTGCTGAGGAGTCAGCGGCAGGAGAAAATATCATGCAGATGTTCGACGATCGCCAGTCTGAAAGCAGCCGAGAGGTTCGGCAGGTGTTGCGCGGTAATATGCTGAAAGCCGCCCATCAGTACGGCAATCAAGGTGACATGATCAACGCCACGACTCGCGATGGTGGAGTCGAGCCGATTATGTTGATGGATCGCAATTTTGACCTGAATAAAGAACAGGAAAAATCGAATGTGCTATTGCCGCACGATCGCAATATTAATCAATTTTTTGAGCTAACCGAAGACAAAGGAAAGGTTCAAACCGAAGATGGACGATTAACTCTTACAAAGCACGGAGAAAAATACCAACTCGAAACCAGCCGTGGGGCAAGCGATTATTATCTCAATCGAGATCTAACGGATGCTATTGGGGATGATTTTTATTCTAAAGGCAGTGACCGCATGGTGGCAAATTTTAATTGGGACAGGTTCGATAATGTCCTGGGCGAAATTAAGTATGTGATGGGGCATAGTAAAACTATGCAAGCTGCTTCCCATAAAGATACTGCCAGGGAGTTGGTTGGGGAACAGACTTTAAAATTTGATTGGCACGAATCGATCGACAAACAGGCTGTTAAAAGTTTAGGATTTCCAGAACATCCGAAACTTGAAGATTTTAAGGGCAAGGAAGTACGGAATAAGCTGAACGCCTTGTTGCCGGATAAATTGTATGAAGAAGGAAAAACAGAGGATAACATGGCACTTAAGCAAAACGACAATGGCGAAACCGACAAAATCAATTTAGAAAATTCAAACTCAAGCAAAGAGCAGCAAGACGAACAAGATAAACAGCAATTATCGGATAAATTCTCATCTTTTTCACGCGATATCGAAACGGAAATGTGGAATAACGAGGATGGAGATTCTATTGGTATAAAACTCCAGAGCGAGGGAGTTACAAGCGATGATTTCGACAGCTATATTTTCGAGAAAACGCTTGAATACTTTGACGATAGCTATACTGCAGAACCAGACCCAGACACGGATCGAGATGCAGTTCAAGCAGTTGAAGAGGCTAGTAAAAAAGCGGGTGTTAGCAATCAACTAGATGCGGTGATTAGTAGAGTTAGAGGAAATTATACTAAGCAGCAACAGGAGCTTGACAGTAGTATAAGCTTGGAGCAGGCTAAACGATCTTCTTCTCAAATCACTCAGGACATAGAAGAACGACGGCAAGAAGCTGAGAAAGAAGAGCAGCAGAAACTTGAAGACCAAGGTAGGTTGTATGAAGGCAAGAAACCTTCAGAGCGTGAGGATGCTGATTTTTTAAAAGAACACCTGCACGGTGCATTTAAGGAAAAGTATGAATTAGATGACGAAGCAGCGACTGAACGAGTTAATGATTTATTTGGAACTTGGGAAAATGAAGGGTATAATGCAATCTACGATAAGTATTTAGAGGATTTATCAGAAGATTGGAATAAACAGGTAAAGGATCTAGTAGCCGAAGCATCGCATGAAGATTCTCAAGAAGCTCACCGAACTGTTTATAGTGAAATTGAAAAACGCGAAATCCAAAATTCTCATGAGGAGATGGGCGAGGCGGCAAAGCGAGTGAGCGGAATGCTTGATGAATTCAGCGGCGATCGCACTCAGATAAAAGGCGAACACGACTATCGCGATACCATCACTTTTCTGCGCTCAGATGCTCGCGATCGATTGAGCGAGGAGGAACGACAAACAGTCAACGAAAGCTTCGATCGTGCTGAGGAGGTGATGCAATCGTACCAAAAATTAGGAAAAAGTATCGATTCTATGGAAGAGTTGCTGGACTCATACGAAGCCGATGCACCCGAGCGAGTAATTACCGAGGCGATCGAAGACGAAGATGAAGAACTCGATGCCATGCTTGTCTCGGCGGAGGAGGAAGAATCGCAAGTTCCCAGCGTCGATACCTTCCGCGATTGGTATCAGTCGGCGCGAAAGCTGGCGCGATCGGACGAAGAACTCGGCAAAATCGAGCAGTATGGAAAAGCAGCGAAAGCTGGCGAACTCGATAGCTTTGAAGAATCGGAAGAAATGGAAGAAACGATCGCGACGGCACAGCAACAGAGCCGAATCGGGGAAAACGTGGTATCAAATGCCCGGAGCTTTATCAGTGCGGCGAAAGATGCTGGGATTGTCAAAGAGAAAAATGGCGAGACTTCCCTAGAAGGCAAGCACTACCAGGTCACCCAGTGCAACGATCGAGTTGAGGTATCGGGCAAAGAGTCTGGGGCGAAAGTGATTAGCGATCTCGATCGCGAGGGGAACGAAAATATCCGAGAAGCGCACGACCTCTCGGACAAAGACAGCAAGCGCTGGGATAGTTTGGGAAATCGCAGTGCTGAAGATTTACAAACTCGCAAGCAGAAGCAACGCCAATCCAAGCAGCAGAAACAATCTGCTGAAGTCGAACGATAGGAGTAATACATGAGCCGCCGCATCGAACCCAATCGGGCAATCCTACTCGCCAGAACCCAACAAAATGAGGAAATTCCTTACTGGGCAGAACCGATCGCCGATGCCTGGAGTACCATTTCCGGAATCCTATTCTCCGGACAGGGGATGGCGCTAATCGGAATCTTGCTTGTTCTCGGGGCAATGCGAGTATTCTCGGGCGGACAGACCCAAGGACTCGCCGCCGGAAAATGGGCAGGTCGCACGGAGCGCTTAAATGCCTGGAAGCGCACGAAAAAGAAGCTGAGGGGTGAGGACGTTGACGACGTGGCTTTGTGGTGCGGCGGCTCGGTTAAACAGGGCTTTTTCGGCAAGTTATTAACCTTTGTTACGGGTGACTTACCTACCACGGTGGTTCCCGACGCCAATCGCTCGACAATCGTATCGGGGAAGCCGGGAAGTGGGAAAACCTTCTCAGCGATCGATCCAATGCTTAAATCGGCGATCGAGCAAGGGTTGCCCATCGTCCTCTACGACTATAAAGCAGACGAGCAGGGAGCTGGCGGACAGACTGATTTTGCAGCTACTTTAGCCGCGCGTCATGGATACAAATTGAATATTTTCGCACCAGGGCGGGACTACACCTGTACAATTAATCCTCTCGATTTTATGGAATCTCCGAGCGACGATATCACAGCCAAAACTTTGGCTGAGGTATTTCAGAAAAATATGAAAGGCGATAATTCAGGTGGTGACGCATTCTTCGGGGCTGCCGGACAGCAGTTAATCCAAGCCTTACTTCAGTTTGCTAAATCAACAAGGTATCCCGATATTCCAATGGCATTCGCGACGGTGCGGTTGCAGCAATTACCCGAGCGATTAATTCATGCTGAGAAAGAAGGCAATCTCCCCGTCTCTGTTAAAATTGCCTTCTCGCAGCTCATGTCTACAACGGGCGCTGAAAAAACTGTCTCGGGAATTGTCAGCACCGCTCAAGATATATTAACTCGATTTATTTCGCCAAGGATTTTACCTGCAATTACTAAGGATACTAATATTTCAATCCAAATTAGTGGGAAAGAAATAATTGTATTTCAAAGTGATATTTTTCGTCAAGAAGTTGTAAATCCTCTGCTAGCAGCAATTATTAACGTTGTCATCGATCGTAATTTTAGTTATCAGCGCGAAACACCACTGATTTTTAGCGCTGATGAATTCCCTACAATTTATTTACCACAAGCACCCAGATGGGTAAACGAACACCGCTCGAAAGGATTTTGCGGTATCTTTGGATTTCAGTCATTCCCGCAGATTCGAGATACTTACGGCAAAGAACAATCCGCCGTGATGCTGGCAGGTACAGGATCGCATTTCTGGTTTAACCCTGGCGACCAAAATACTGCCAAAGACCAATCTTCATTTTTGGGAGAGGAAGAAATTATAATCGAAAATAAGTCGAAAACCCACCAGCGTGGGGAGGGGCGTGGTAGTATCAGTAAAAGTCAGCAAACCCAAACTAAACCGCTGATAACCGCTTACGAGATTAATCAATTTAAGGTAGGGGAGTGCATTTATCTAAACCCCGGTTTCTCTGATGGCGACCGCGAGAGTATTCCCCAGCATTTAAAGCGCATTGAGATTCCAGAGGAAGATATTTCGCTACATAAAGAATGTGAAAAAATGTGGCTTAATACCGTTCGAGATCGATTAATTCAACGAGAGCAGGGACGCCGACCAAATATGAACTTTGAGCAGCAATTGCAAGCTCGGTTCGAGGAGGCAGAACGGTTACTGCCTTTGCCTCCAGATGAAGAAGATGAAGAACAAAAAGATGATGTAAATGTTACCAATGTAATTCCAGATTTATAACTTTAAAACTAGGAATAAATAAGGAGATCTGCAATGACTGATACAACTGGACGAGATAGATTAATTGAAATGGCACAAGAACACAAGAAGCTCAAGGCAAAAGCAACTTTTTTAGATAATGGCGTGCGCCTTGGGCGCGTCGCCTACACTCAATGGGGAGGACTCCGCGCTCGATTCGGAATTGTTGCAGAGATTCGCGGTGGTTGGTTCGACCTTCGCCATAATGTGATTCTCGATCCTATTGGGGTAGACGAATTCGACGACAATGACGACAGGAAAATTCACGAATATGGGTCAAATTTGCGAAACCTCTCTCGCAAGTGCTACGAGCGACGGAAAGCCGAATTGCAAGAACAGCTAGACCTGCTCGAACGAGCCTGGGAGATTCAGCAGCAACTTGAAGAATTGGATGGAGGCAGCAGCTAAATAATGGGATCGAGTGACTATGCCGAACGCGAAGATAGTAAGATTGCACGCCACGAACAGCGCTATGCCGAAGCTGGAGTAACCGGGGCGATCGCATCGCGCGCCGCCGAATTAAAAGCACAGCAGCAGGATGGTGGGGAAGAACTCGACGAAGTTGCCGTACAGATTGTCGATTTTGCCGATCGCAATCAAGCACAACACGAGGAATTACAAACTCTGAGTCAGTACGGGGCAGATCTCGAACAGCATGGATTTGAGGCGATCGCTGACAACTATAGCAATCGGATTCCCGATCTCAAAGATAACCTGGGGCAGCATCGCGCTAGAGCTGCCAACGGCGAAGAGGTTGATTGGGTTGCCGACCGACAACGCGATTTAATGGGCGACCTACAGCGGCAAGGTTCCCTGGAACGACAAGTCGAACAAGGCAATCGCGACTTGGGCGAGGTTATTAGCAACTCTGACACTGACGACACGGGAACAGGTACAGAGGAACAGGAAGAATCACCTTTCCAAAAACAAGTCGATAATTTCGCCATCATAGAAAATGCTAGGCGATTGCACCAGGCGGCTCAGAATACGCCATTGGTGAAGAAGGCTGGCAATAATATTTCCGTCCTGGAGGGCGATCGGTACTCGGTGGTACAGTCCGACGAGACTACAATCGTGCAAGGTCGCGATCGCGGCGGACGAGCGATTGCTAATGGCGACCATCTGCTTGATGCGGATGGATTCACGAAAGATGACGAGCGCTGTTGGGAGGAGCTAGGGCAGATTACAGCCGAGCAGCTACAGCAAAGCAATCGACAAATTCAAGAACGAGAAATTCTGCGGAGGGAGAATTCTGATGAGATTGAGATGTAAGGTTGCTGTTTTTGGATTAGTTATTGCTTTAATTGGTGCCTTGTCTCTAGCTTGGAGCAGATTCTGCTCCTCTCGCGCTCGGTTCATGAAATCTTTCTATTTTTCGAGGTACCCATCAATATTATTACGAATTTAAACAAAAATATAGATTTTTGTACGATATGACTAGGCAAAGTAAAAATCGATAACCAATACCTGCGTTCCAGCAGCTAGGGTTAATCCTAGCCACTTTTACTTTCATCCCAAATAGCCTTTGCAATCTCTTCCACTTCTCTGTATCGGATTGACTTTACAACCCTATTAACCTTTTTCTTAATTGTCTTTCGAATAGTTTCCCCAATCTGAAGTATATCTTCGTCGGACACTCCTTTAGAAGTATTGCCAAAAAATACCGCACCATCTAGCACCATATCTTTATCTTCAGAAGGCTCTAATTTAACTAATGCCTCTACAGTCTGCTTAAACTTAAAATGCTTTACTGTTACTTTTACACCTCTAATTTCAGCATCTTCTTGTTCTTGTTTCAGGTCAGTTGCGATTCTTTGTAACTGACTATCAGAGATACCTTCACAAAATTCAATATCAAAAGTTTTACAGCCAAATCCTTTACCTTTTTCCATTTTTCTCCGTTGAATTAATTTCGGTGTACTAATAATTTTAGCTTAGTAAATTTCGCCGCAGGGTGAAGCAGCAAAGACGATCGCGATTGTGGTACAGAGAATTGAAGGATAACTGATGTCCATACGAGTATACCTTACGGCATAGCGGCATGGGGAATCAAAAATCCCCGTGGGGCAAGTTCCAATATTCGGGCTTGGAGATCGTAGCCAAGTCGTGCGAGCGATTCGCGCACAATCTCAATTGGAATCAAGCACCGCAATTCTTGCAGCGTTTTAGTTGGATCGGGCGTGTCGAGCGATTCCCTAAACCACTCACCCACGTCTTCGATCCCGGCTTTCCACGGGGCAAGTTCTCGGGCGCGATCGGCTTTTTGTACTTCCTGTTTGATTAGTGCTTCGCGATCTCGCTCAAGCCAACGCTCGAAAACTTCCCAGCGTCGATCGTCAGGTCGTTTGTATCGATAGATTCGGATACGCTTCTTCTTGGGTTTGAGCTTCTGAATGCGTTTGAGTTGAAATGGAGGAGGTGGTTGTGGCAATGTCACCTCCTTGATATCGAGAACTTGTTTGCGCGAACCTTCCAGCCGAATCCCCAATGAAGCGAGAATTTGCTGCTGAATCCCCTGGATAGGTTTATCTAGCCATACCTTCTCGGTGGGATAGAAGTTGAGGAAATCCCTACAGCCACAGGGATCGCCCAGGACAATATCTGACATGCGACGAACTTCCGGGGAGTCGTTGTGGAGTTCCCGCCCATCAAGCAGGTCGGGGATGCCCATTTTTTTAAGAAGCTCGATTTTGGCTTGATAGAAGCGCAGGTCGGACAAGCAGAGTTCGCCCTCGCCCCCGTCGAGCTTGGCTTGTACGTGGGCGCGATCGCGTTCGGCGACAATAGCAGATTCAGCAACCATGAGGAGATAGTGCAGTTTGATTTGGCTGTACCAGCCATCTTCATCATTGTGATTGAGTTGCTCGTTCACCTCAATGCCACCATATTTTTCTCGGAGTATATATTTTCGCTTCTGCCAGCGCTCCTCCTCAGTTTGGCTGGATTTTTCTTCTAGGAGCGAGAAGGTTTCCCAATCGATATCAGCAGCGGCGGCGACGGCACGGTCGTCCTCCGCTCGGGCTTCATCGCGAATGGCGCGGACACGATCGCATAGCTGCTTGATTTGGCTGCGCTCGGCTTCAATTTCATCTTTGAGTGTTGATAGCTCCTCCGAAATTTCGGTCAGCCACGCACGATCGCCCATTTGAGAGGCGATAAGTTTGTCGGCGTTGAGCCGAGCGATATCTGGTTGATGTTTATTAGATATTGGCTGAATGACTCGAACATCATGTCCTTCATTTTCTAATCCAGCCAGCACGGATTCGCGAAATCGAATTAATCCGGCATTGATTTGTGCGCCGTATTGCGCCCATGCCCGAAGATTTTTCGGATCGTAAGCGCCATCGATATCAAAGTCGAGGTCGCGAAGCATCTCGATATTTTTGCGTGCCACTCTATCTGTAGAGCGAATCAACTGGCGATAGTCGAGCGCTCCGTTGCCGATCTTGGAAACACCACGCTTAGCACACCAGACATGGCGATCGCAGGGATCTCGGAATCGCGCAAGGTGCTGGCGGGATTCGGATTCGCTATTAACGCCTTGGAAAATTCCAAAAATTGCTCGAAAGCGATCGCGTACATCAATCGATACTCCCGTCCCGATTGAGGGAGAGGCGATCGTGATGGGGAATAGGGGAATTAGGTCGTTGAGCTTTTCAATTGCCCCGTATGCCGGATGGTCGGGGTCGCTGATAGATTCACTGTCTAGGCGCAAGCTTGGAAATTTCTCGTCAGGGTATTTTTCGTTGATATAGCCTCGAATCGTTTTTTCAAGATTCTTGGTTCCCCAGGTAGATTTTGTTTTCTGCCCGTCACATACGATCCCAATCGCGCCTCGGGAAATGGGGCGATCTGCGATTGGGCAGCACGCAGTGCGGGAGGCAAGATCGGAAGCCGCCCCATGGCGATCGCACTGCCGCTCGAAGACAATTTCGTCGATCGCGCGAAAGATTTGCTCTAGAACAATTCCAGGATTCGTATAATCGTAAAAATAGCATTTTGAGAGATCGGCTGGATTTTGCCAGTCGTTCACGAGAATCCACGGCTTCAAAGGGAGTTCGAGCTGGTCGTTCGCGAAATCGATATCGCGATCGCTCAGATCCGCCGACTGCACGATAATCGATCCGCCAGAAGTCGCCACAACTTGCAGCAAGCGGCGGAAATTCCGCATTACGACTACTCGCTTCTCTTCGCCCTTTTGCCGCTTAGCGAGAGTTCCAGAATTGAGCAAATGCCAGAAGACCTGATCGGCTTCATCGATAATCACGATTGCACCTTTCCAGTCTTCAGGATTAAATTGGGCGCGAGAATTCCGATGGCACGAATCCACACACAGCCCAATCCACCAAGTTCCTGTAGCGTCTTGCTCTTCCACGTAGCTAATTCCGAGGGCAGCGCAGATGGCTCGCACGAGCTGAATTCTGTGTCCGATCACGATTGTCTTTCGCCCAGAAGCGATCGCTCTGGCGATCGGCAGCGATAGAGCGCTGGTTTTCCCCGTTCCTTTTGGGCTTTTGACGGCGATCAAGCCGCCGTCCGGATATTCGACATTCCCGAGATAGCGTTGGTTGAGCTTCAGGTCGGCATCCCGGAAGAGCTTGAAGCAAGTGAGTCGAGCTTGGACGACCGCTCGATATTGACTCAGAGAGACAGCCGAGTCAAACAAAGTTTCGATTTCGGCAGCGGCGGAATCGCCACGCGCTACAATCCAATCGTCAATGCCTTTCTCTTCTCCAGGCAAATTGACGACGTCAACTGAATTTTCTGAATGTTGTGCGATGGCTTCGCCTAACTTCTCGGTCGCTTTCGCGATCGCGGCAGCTTTGCGAACCACTGGTTCGTAATCAAATACAATTACCCAGCGGCGACAAGATGCCACTAGCGGGGCTAAATCTGGATGAAGGCGATGCTTTGCACCTGCCTCTTCTTCACATTTGCGCGTCCCCATCCAAATGCCGGGAATCGCGATGGCGCAAAATCCGAGAGACAGGATAGCAGCGGCTTTTTTTTCGCCTTCGGTGATATAGAGTGCGATTTCTGGCGTGTTTCTGATCCACTGCCAGAAATTTTTATCCTCGATGTCTGCAAGGTTGTCGGTGGGCGATATTCCTTGCCGTGCGAGGTGTTCGAGGTATTCGCGCTCTTTGTGGTATCGACGCGCGATTCGTCGTCCTGTCTCGCAATCTACAGCAAAATAAACGATTCGGGCAGGTTCGCCTGGCGGAGATTCGTATTTGATGATTTTTTGCGGCTTCTGCCAGTCTCGCCTTGGCAAATCGGGCTTAAATCTCCCCCAGGTCATGGGGGTTTGCCAGTCTGTGGTGGGATCGAGTCCAGCAACGTACCAGCCGCCCGCGACGATGTGTTGATATTTTTTCTGGAGGACTCGCGCTTGGGCATCCGGGTGAACGCGCTTGGTCAGGCGGGGAATATCACAATAGCCAAAAACCGCTTGGAGTGCCTGGTCTCCCTCGACGCTGCGAAAATTTAGGGTCTGAATTCTCTCGGCGATCGCACTGCTGTCGAGTTCTTGTTTGTGGGTATACTTCAATTTCATGAAGATGTCCTCTAAAAAAAATCCATCGAGGACACCAAAACGGCTTGCCAGTTACAGCAGTTCGTTGTTAATATGAGGGTACTGTCTACCGGATCTGATCTGCTGTGATATCCTGATGTCCTGTGGTGTCCTAATGTCCTGATATCCTGTGATATCCTGATGTCCTGCAATATCCGGTTGGTCACCTCCTGTCCGTGACTCTGTTCAACCACGTTTCAGGAGCAAGGTGGTCAGGGGTCGAATTTGATCGGCTCTCCTGCTGCCGCCCAAAACCTCGGGCAATTGGTAAGATAGTCTGAGCGATGGGTAAAAATAGCATATAACTGTTAGTTTTGTTGTGATTACTGGCTATGTTAGTCGAGTTGCGTTCTGAATGCAACTCGATTTTGATTTTTGTTTACTTTCAGTATTTAGGATGCTCGTTCCATACGAAAATTTCTTATCCCCATATACTTTTTATGGCAATAGTCCGGACAGTTTTTGACTGACAACGAGAGAATGCGGGTTTCAGCTACCTCTCAAGACCGTTAAGCCAACGAGAGAATGCGGGTTTCAGCGCTTGTACGGAAAAATGTCCGGACTATTGCTAAAAAAAGTGAGCTTACATTACCCAGTTGGGTGAAACCTTGATTGTGCAACAAGAATCAAACAAGGCGAGATCGATTCGCCCTGTAAAATCATTACAGAAATTTACTATAGTATAGTTTTGAAAAATGGGCAAACAGTATAACGTGCAGGTCGATAATCGCGAAGCTCAGAAGTTGAGCAAAGTTTCGGCATCTGTTGGCTGTCTGTGGGGAGGAGAAGGGAGTGTTCCCCAACTACTTCGGAAGCTAGCTGCCGGGACAGTAATTGCCGTCGAGCGACACGAACTCGACACACTGGAACCGCTAATCGATTATCCCATAGTACGTCAATTGCTGCAAAAGTTGGGGATTGCTGTCTCCAGCACACCTACGGACACCTCGGCAATTGAATCAGCTTTATCTCGCGCGATCGCCGATAAATCGCCCCTACTGGTCTGGATAGGCGAGGGGAAGTATAAAGTGCGCTACGGTGAAATCGCCCATCGAGACGATCGCGCCTACCTTGACTGCTGGATCGAAAATTGGCAGGAGCGAGATCCACTAGATTTTCCTGAACCAAAAGCACTGCGACACAATCGCACGTTCCTAATATCAGCAATCCATCGCATTGCCAGGGATGAAGGAGCAAGGTGGCGCGAAGAAGGACTTGATAGTATTGGTGTGCGATATCAAATTGATGCCCTGCTAGTGAGGCAATATTGGCTTAAACCTTGGGAAACCCCGATTGCGACACTTTCAGATGGGAGCTTGCAGGTTGAGGCGAAGATATCATTTTGGTTCTGGTTATGGCACCAACGCCTAGTAGCGTATTTGCCCTATGTCTTGGTTCTCGAACCTACTGATTGCCGCGTGCTTCAGGAGAGTTTTTTGGTTAAAGCCATTGAGCGATTTGATGATTTTTGGGGAAACCAAAATAGGTAGTGTTTTTACTATAAAAAATTGCCATAGTAGATGAATAGGCGATTCTTCGAGCAGAACTACTAAGTGGCTCAAGAGATTTACCAGCGCACCGGTCGGAACTCTCGACAGCGGTTCGATTCACATCAGTCAAGCAGAAACTTCCTGGCTGGGAAGCACAGGGATTGTACTTGTTCTTCTTAGCTCCTTACTATTCTGAGAGGAGTTGGCGGGTCAGATGTTTGAATCGGAGGCAGAGTTAGCCTATCCGGTCACTCTGGGACTTGATGCTCGAAAAGAGCGCCGGCACCTGGAACATCAGGTTGAACAAAATAGCGACGCACTCCCCCACCTAGCCGAACGGCAGGTGGGGGTCA
>CAYWHT010000002.1:0-24030 GCA_964458135.1 uncultured Saprospiraceae bacterium
GCGAAGTCGTTATGCACGACTTCCTGGTGTTGAAAATCCAGGCCCGAGCTGGCGGTGATTTCATTCAGGGAAGTACTGTGTCTTTCCTTCTCCCGAAAGACAAAAGGGGATTTTGCATCTTTATAATTGAGCTGAACGGTAGAATTTACTTCCGGGAAGCTAAGCGTTTGTTGGCCGCCCTCCGGCCACCAGATTTTAAGGGAGTCGATTTGATCGGTGGTTCCCAATCCGAACTGTAGCCGGCGGTGATTCCGGCCGGATTGCCAGCCCCTGGCAATGTGATTTTCTTTGACCTGGTGCTGGTCCCGGTAAAATAGCGCTACTCGTGCGCCTACGGCGTCCGGATTTTGCCGGCTACCGCGAAGGGTTACCCGTAAGTAGTTATGATCCAGGGTTTCCCGCGAGTGATTGCGATAGAGCCCGGCCGCGGCATTCCAATTGTTGACGACCAGATCCTGATCGCCATCGTTATCGAGATCGACGGGTAGGGCGCCGTGGGAATATCCTTTGTGGTCGAGCCCCCATTTAGCGGAACAGTCTGTAAAATTCGAACCGGTATTGCGAAAGGCGTAATTGGCGCTCGGCCCCGGCGGCATTTTGCCGATAATTTCCCGGGAAGGAACCGCTGCATCGGCAATTTCTCCCGAAGTGCTATTGATATAATCGAGGTTGTTAGGACGTGCGGGGATGCCGTTGGTGATGAAAATATCTTTTAGGCCATCGTTGTCCAGATCGGTCAGCAGGGTGCTCCAGCTCCAGTCGGTAGCGTCTACGCCGAGTTGTTGGCCGATCTCGCTAAATTTTATTTGTTCGGCGCCGGGCAGCCGGCCGCGATTGTGTTGTAGCATGTTGCGGGAATACTGGTAGTGGTAGCCGAAATTTCGCTTGTATTGGTAAACATCGTAAGGATCTACGCCGGAGGAGGTTTTGAGTACCGGTTCCTCTTCGGGTTTCATATCGGCCGAAAGGATGTCGATCCAGCCGTCATTATTGAAATCGGCCAGGTCGTTGCCCATGGCAAAAGTACTGACGTGCCCTATCGTCCCGGTGATGCTTTCCCGAAAAGTTCCATCACCCCGGTTGAGGTAGAGGTAATCGTTTTCGTGGAAATCGTTGGAAATGTATAGATCGGGGTATCCGTCGTTGTTGAGGTCGGCGACGCTGACGGCGAGGCCGTAGCCCATGGCGCCGCCGTAGATGCCGGCGCGTTGGCTAAGGTCGTGGAATACCCCGCCCCGGTTTTCCAACAAGCGATCACCCGCCAGGCTATCCCGCACCTTACGCACTTTGGCCTGCTTGTAGGCGCTGGGGGTATGGACGGCGTGATTGAGCAAGAACAGGTCCAGGTCGCCATCGCGGTCGTAATCCAGAAAGGCCGATTGTTGGGCGTAGCTGGAAATATCGAGTCCATAATCGGCGGCCCGCTCGCTGAAGGTCAAATCGCCATTGTTGATGTAAAGGCGGTTTTGCCCCCGGAGGTTCTTGTAGCCGGAGACTTCGCACACGTAAATGTCGAGTAAGCCGTCGGCATTGATATCCACCATCGTCGCGCCGGTAGTCCATTTATGAAGACCGGTAGCTCCGGCCACGCCAGCGGATTCGGTGATTTCGCGGAAGCGAAAATCGCCCTCATTCAGATAGAGGCGGTCTTCTCCCTGGTTAGAAGTAAAATAGAGATCGATCCGACCGTCGTTGTTGATGTCACCCGAAGCGATACCCCCGCCGTTGTAAAAATACAGGTACTCGAGGATATTCATTTCCTCGCTTTCCTCCAGCTTATTGACAAAATCCAGCCCGGAAGCGTTAGTGGATACCGATGAAAAAAGGGGGTCTGCTTTGCGTTGACAACCCATGGTGAGTCCACTCAAAACCAACATTCCTGCAATCCATATAAATCTGACGGCCATCATTATTTTAACATTTTGTGCCCCGCTTCCCAACGGTAAAGCTGCAGCGTGTCGTCGTTTCTGGAGGCGACGAGCAGGGATTGCCCACCAATTTCCAAAATCTCCAGGTCCCGGATCTGCCCTTTGAGTACGAGGCCGGATGTTCTTGCGGGTTGAGCCCGGAACGTACCGTTGCCCTGACCCTTCAAAAACAAGCCCTGGCTGGCGTCGTAGCGACCTACTTCCGGTTTGACGCCGTAGAGGTTGCCCCCAAGGACGAGATCGGTCTTTCCGTCGCGGTCAAAATCTTCCGCCCTTATGGCGTAAACGGGGGCGTACTGGGCTTCCCTGGGCAGCGGATGGAGCTCAAACGCTCCCTGTCCATCATTTACCAGCGCGATGCTTTCCAGGAGATAAGCCCGGTGAACGACGGCGGACTCCAGCATTTCCTCATCGAATAGCTCCTGTATGGTTTTATCTTTATAATCTTCGTATTTGAGCAGCTGTTTTTTCAGGGACGGCATCTGTTTGATGAGATCGTGGCGCAGCGCGGTGGGATAGGCTTGGTCGCCGTTGTACTGACAAATGATTTGTTCTACGGCGCCGTTGCGGTCAAAATCGTTGATATAACAGCTAATGGGGCGCTCGCGGCTGGCTTTAAAACGGGAGTTGAGTCCGTGGTTGCCGATGAGGTAGTCTGGGGCGCCATCTTGGTTGAGATCGGTTTCTACGATGGTGTTCCACCAACCGTTGGTTCCCTTGAGCCCGGCTTTGGGGCCGACTTCCCGGAGCTTACCTTTTTCATTTTCGAAGAGCCGTAGCGCCATCCACTCGCCGACCACGAACAGGTCGGGATCACCATCCTGATCGTAATCCGTCCAAACGGCATCCGTGACCAGGCCCAGCTCATGAAATGCGGGCGCACAACAGTTATTCGCCGAGGTAAAATGCCCGGCGCCGTCATTTTTGAGCAAATAACTGGTAGCCGGCACGCCGTAGGCGCGGGGCCGCAAACGGCCGCCGACGAACAAATCCAGGTCGCCATCCCCGTCGTAGTCGGCCGCATTGACCGTAGAAGTACTGGCGGGGCGGCTGACGGGTAGGGACTGCCCGGAATGCGTAAAGCGGCCATTGCCATCGTTAAAATACAGACGATCGACCAGGGCAAAAGAGGAGCTGCCAAATTCATTCCCTCCGCTGACAACGTACAGGTCGGCATCCCCGTCGCCGTCGGCATCGAAAAACAGGCTCTCGAGGTCTTCGGATGTCTTGTTTTTCTCAATATCGGGTTGGGAAGTCGCTTTGAATTGACCCCCGGCCTGCTGAATGAACAAGCGACCCGCGGCATCCTTCGCCCCGCCAATATAAAAGTCGTCGAGGCCATCGCCGTTGATATCGGCTACGGTCATCCGCGGGCCTTCCGTCGATTTCATGTGGTAAATGAGCCGTTCGTAGTCGAAGTCGACAAAGCTGTTCTCCCGGTGCCGGTAGTTGATGGCGTTGGTTTGCGATGCTTCCCGGAATAGTGGCGCCGGGTCGTCGCTTTGGAGGGCTACCGGACGTGCACTACGGGCGGCTTCCTCCGACAATACCAACGTTTGATCAGCGGTCACATTGGTAAGTAAGGTTTCCCCGCCGTAGGGCCAGTGCACCCGCAGGGTATCGATTGTAGCGTGTTGCCCCAGGCCGAAGTTGAGACGGGTATCGACCGAGGATTGGAAGCCGCGGTTGGGGTATTGTTCCTGGTACCACAGCTTTCCACCCGATTTCAGGGTGACTTGTGCGCCTACCGCCTGTGGGTTTTGGCGTGCCCCGTGTAATTCCAATTTGAGATAATGCGCCCCGGGCTCGACTACTTCGAGTTGGTTTTGGTAGACAAACAGGGGCATATTGACGTTGTTGACGATCAAATCCAGATCGCCGTCGTTGTCGAGGTCGCCGTAAGCAGCTCCGTTGGAGTGGCTGGGCTCGGCCAATCCCCAGGCTTGGGTGCGGTCTTCAAAGCGGGCCCCCTCCCGACCGGCATAGGCATAGATGGGGATGCGGTTGATAGGAATCAGATCGATCAACTTCTGATAGTTGACGCCTTCGTCCCGGATAACCATACGGGCAACCTGTTGGCTGGCAATGTACTGGATAAAGTCCTGGTTGAGGATGTCCTGGTAGATGCCGTTGGTGATGTAGAGATCCTGGTGGCCGTCGTTATCCAAGTCGGTGATGAGGGCGCTCCAGCTCCAATCCGTTGCCTCGACCCCGGCCAGTCGCCCGACTTCACTGAAGGACAAACCTTTGCGGGGAACCGGACCGTTATTGAGCTGCAGGGTATTGCGGGTATATTGGTGATAATAATCGTTTTGGACGCTGATCCGGTACTTATCCCAATTTTCGAAAGTCATAGTCGTTTTAAAGCGCTCATTGGTCTCCGGCAGCATATCGTTGACGTAGATTTCCGGATATCCGTCGCCGGTAATGTCGGCGGCGTCTACCCCCATAGAGGCGTTGCTGATGGAGCGGATCTGCTCTTCAAGCGTTTCGGTGAAAGTGCCGTCGCCGTTGTTCATGTAGAGGTAGTCGCGCTCAAAAAAGTCATTGGAGATGTAGAGGTCCTGCCAGCCATCCTTATCGAGATCCGCCACGCTGACCCCCAGGCCAAAGCCGATTTCGCTGCCGTAAATACCCGCTTCGACACTCACGTCGGTAAATCGGCCGCCGTCGTTGCGGAATAGCTTGTCGCCCCCCAGGGAGTCCCGGATGGGCCGTTCGTTCTCTTTGAGGTTAAAACTGTTGATCGAGCGGTAGGAGTTGTTGAGCAGGTAAAGATCGAGGTCGCCGTCCTTATCGTAATCGAAAAAGGCGGCGTGGGTGGAATAGCCCCGGTCGGCTACGCCCAGGGTGGGGGCTCGGTCGGTGAAGGTACCGTCACCGTTATTGATAAAAAACTCGTTTTGTTTGTTGTCGCCCTTGATGTCTCCCGAGTTGCAGACGTAGATATCCAGTTGCCCGTCGGCGTTGATATCGACCATGGAAACCCCGGTTGACCAGGCTCGTTCTCCACCCACACCGGCTGCGGTTGTTACGTCTTCGAACCGCCAGTCGCCCCGGTTTAAATACAAGCGGTTGGGCTGCATATTAGCCGTCAGATAGAGGTCGGGCAGACCGTCGTTGTTGACATCGCCGATGCCTACGCCTCCACCGTTGTAGAAATTGCGGTACTTGTAAATGTTGAAATCGTCCGTGGAGGTTAACCGGTTTTCAAAATCAATTTGGGTTTGTTCCGATTCCATTGTTTCGAACAGTGGGCCCGAAGAGTGAGTGCCATTGCAGGCCGTCCATCCGACCGCTACCAGTAGCACCCACCATCCTCCTTTTTTTGGTGGTGATTTTCGATTATGTCGCTGCATCATTTATTGTTGCTTTCCCAAATCCAGATTTTCAAAAACGACCTGCAATTTGCTGTCATCAAACGACCGGTAGAGGTGGATTTTCCGGTTGCCGTCGGTTTTGACGTAGCTGTAGGGCCAGTAGCGTTTAGGGTGTTCCTCCTTTTTAAAGGGGCTGCCCCCGTACTTAGCCTCCATGAAGGCCTTGACTTCTTCCTGTAATCTACCGGCATTGAAAGCCTTGGAGAAAGGTGACCAGTTTTCGTAGTACATATGGCCGCTGATCTTTTGCACCGTCTGATGTCCGCCCCGTGGGAAGAAGACAAAATGCACTGGCGACCGGAACTCGGTCTCGTAGGTGTAGCGGATATCGGTAGAGCCCGGGTTTTTAAAAAAAATCTTTTGCTGGTTCAGCTCGTAGGCGTGATCGTAAAAATCCTGCATGGGCATGCTAAGGTAAATACCCATAAAGAGACTATCGTAGCGGTTTTCGGAAGTTTCCGCCCGCATAAATAGCTGTTGGTAATCAGATTGATCGGAGCAGGCGTTTAGCGCCAGAAGGACGCATCCCGTGATCAGGAGTAAAGCTCCTATCCGGCTCCGGGACCTGGAAGGTCGATCTTGCCACGTATGGTGAATATGGTGCTGCATCACAAACTCGATTCGTTTTGGAATAAAATGAAGGTGTTCGGTCTATCATTTTCTTTTTGCGAGCTCCTACTTTAAGATATCGCTTTTCGTACGCTTTAAAATAGCCATTTCATCGTCACTGCGGGCTACTAAAATGAGCCGGTTCTGCCCCGGGGCGTTGAGCTGCGCTATATCCCGTATTTGTCCGTCCAGGGCGAAACCCGACCGGATGGCCGGAACGACCTGCCACCCCCGCCGGCCGATTCCCCTTAGCATCAACCCCCGGGAGGCGGCGTAAATGCCGGTCTGGGGTTTGGCCATGTGAAGGTTACCTCCCAATAGCAAGTCTTTGACGCCGTCTCCGTCGATATCTTCTATTAATATGGCGTATACGGGCGATAACTGGGCTTCCTCCGGCAGGGGTTGGGCTTTAAAGGCGCCGGCATTATTCCAGAATACGGTGGAAGCCGTATGTTCGGTTTTTAGAAGAATGCTGCTTTCCAATTGCGCCTCCGTAAAGATGTTTTCTACGCTTTGATCGCTATAGTCGGCGTGTTTCAGGTATTTTTTCAGCAAGTAGGGCATCTGCTTGGTGATCTCCTTTTTGGTGGGCGTTGGATAACTTTTGCCCGCTTCGTAGACGGAGAGCAGGTGGTCGATATCCCCGTTGCGGTCGAAATCATTGACGTGCATGCGCACCGGCTGATCGGTGGAGGCCCGGAAAAAAGTATTCTGCCCCAGGTTGCCGGCTACGAGCTCGGGATAACCATCATCGTCGAGATCGGCGGCTTCGATGGTGTTCCAGAAACCGCGGGTGTTTTGCAGGCCGGCCTTGTCGGCAACCGGAATCAGTTGGCCGTCCTGGTTTTCCAGTAAGCGAACGGGCATCCATTCACCCGCGACGGCCAGGTCGGGATCGCCATCCCGGTCGTAGTCCAGCCATACGGCATCGGTGACCATGCCGATTTTTTTAAGGCTTGGCGCCAGCCTGGCGCTCACATCGGTAAAATGGCCCTTGCCGTCATTCTGCAATAGGTAGCTGTCGGCCGGAACGCCATATTGCAGGGCTACGGCGCGGGTGCCGATAAACAAGTCCTGGTCGCCGTCTCCGTCGTAATCCGCGTGGCGGATGCAGGAAGTGCTGGCGAGGGCGCCGTTAGGCATCAGTTCTTTGGAACGGGCCCATCCGCCTTTTCCGTCGTTTAGGTACAGGCGGTTGGCCAGAGAAAAAGAACTGGGGGGAAAGGCGTAACCACCGCTGGCGACGAGCAAATCCCGGTAGCCGTCGCCGTTGACATCGACGAGTACTGCATCCGTATCCTCGGATGAATGGTCTTTTTCCAGCACCGGATGCGCCGGGCGCCGAGCTAAGCCTTCGGGGGCGCCGTAGTACAGCGCCCCGGCGGAACCCGCGGCGCCCCCGATGAAGCAATCGGAATAGCCGTCGCGGTTGATATCGCCGGTAGCGATACCGGGACCTTCCATAGAGAGGGAATGATAGAGGAGGGGGTGGCGGTCAAAATCGGAAAACTCATTTTCCCGATGCCGGTAGTTATCGGGGAACTGCCCGGAAATATTCCGCAAAAGCACTTTTGCGGATTTACTGGGGGCAGTTGCGGGACGGGCCTTATTGGCGGCCTTTTGCCTAAGCACCAGCCGCTGGTCTGCCGCCAGATCATGCCGGCGGGTAACGCTACCGTCGGGCCAACGCACAATCAGACTGTCGACGCCTTCCGCCTCGCCCAATCCGAAATGGAGGAGGGGGCTGATGGCCGACATGCTTCCCCGCATGGGAAACTGCTCCTGAAAGAAAAGCCGCCCGCCGGCTTTTATGCTTACCTGGGCGCCGAAGGCTTGCAGGTTGCGGTCGCCCCCCTGCAGCTCAATCGTCAGGTAGTGATGGACGTTGCGGCTGTTGCTTTCGTTGCGGTAGAGAAAGGGCGCCCGGTTGAGGTTATTGACGATCAGGTCCAGATCGCCGTCGTTGTCCAGGTCACCAAAGGCGGCGCCGGTGGAGAAGGCGGGCTCGCCCAGCCCCCAGTTCTCACTGACATTGCGGTAGCGCATGCCTTCTTCCTTTCGGTAAAGGTGATTGGCTACGGGTTGGGAGGGGATATTATCGA
The DNA here is from genome assembly GCA_964458135.1 of uncultured Saprospiraceae bacterium. GTDB lineage: Bacteria > Bacteroidota > Bacteroidia > Chitinophagales > Saprospiraceae > CAYWHT01. Next base: position 8,020 of record CAYWHT010000002.1, read on the forward strand.
TGAGCTCTTTGATGACGGCGCCCTTTTCCTCATAAATTTGCCGCATGCGGGAAGGGTCGTTGTAAAAGTCGATATAATCCTGATCTAACAGGTCTTTGACGATACCGTTGGTGATAAAAATTTCTTTGAAACCGTCGTTGTCGAGGTCAAGCATTTGCACGCCCCAACTCCATTCGGTGGCGGCGGTGCCCGAGAGCCGGGAAATTTCGCTAAAGGCAATGGGGGCTTGATCCGGTTGCGGGCCCCGGTTCAGTTGGAAGGTATTGCGGGGAAACTGCCGGTAGTAACCGTTTTTAACTTTGAGGGCGTAGGTGTTCCAGTTGTCGTAAGTAGCTTTGGTTTTCTGCCGCCGGTTGCCTTCGGGCAGCATTTCGGTGACGAAAATATCGGGGTAGCCGTCGTTATTAGCATCCGCGATATCGACTCCCATGGCGCCCAGGCTGATTTCATCAATGGTTTGTTCCAGGCTCTCGGTGAAACCGCCGCTTTGATCGTTGAGGTAGAGATAATCTTTTTCAAAAAAGTCATTGGCGACGTAAATATCGGGCCAACCGTCGCGGTTGACGTCGCCCACCGATACACCCAGGCCGAAGCCGATAGCACTGCTGTAGATCCCGGCCTGCCGGGTGACATCCGTAAAAACATCACCGTCGTTGCGGTACAACTTATTGCCTCCTGCTTCATCGTACCGGTTGCGCAAGCCCCGCCTGGCCTCCTGAATGATTTCGGAAGGTTGGATGGAGTTGTTGAGCAGGTACATGTCGAGATCGCCGTCCCGATCGTAATCAAAGAAAGTAGCGTGAACGGAAAACCCCAGATCGTCGATACCGTAATCGGCAGCTGCTTCCCGGAAGGTGGGCCGCCCGTCGGCGTCGAGTCGGCCGGTGTGCAGGAATAATTCGTTGCGCCGGTTTTCGCCCTCGGGATGACCGCTTTTACAGACGTAGATATCCGGCCACCCATCGGCGTTGATATCGGCGATGCTTACCCCGGTGGACCAGGCGCCGCTGCTGGCCACCCCGGCGGCCGCGGTAGCGTCGGTAAACCGGAAGTCTCCCCGGTTGAGGTACAAGCGGTTATCGGTCTGGTTGCCGCAAAGAAAAAGGTCCTGCAAGCCGTCCCGGTTAAAGTCGGCAATGCCTACCCCCGCCCCGTTGTAAAAGCTTTTAAACAGGTAAATATTGAAACTGTCCGAGTAGATCAGGTCATTGCGGAAATCAATGCCGGCCCCGGCGGGATCCAGGGAAGTAAATTGAGTGGATGCTTCCCCGAGCGAGGGATTCCGGTTTGGTTCTTTACAGGAGGCGAATAAGCATAACCAACCCATCCATAAAATCAACGACGACCATCTCATAAAGGGTATGCTTTGGTAAGAAAAGAAAGACAAGGCTCCCGGCCACGCCCCATACATGATGCTATTTGTTTCGGTTTTATGATAGTAAGATAGCGCATCCCACCGAAATTCAATAGCTTCATCCGGGGCGTGTCGGGAGGTCAAGAGTCATAGATCGAACTAGTAGCCAGGGTTCTGTTCCAGGTTGACGTTGGCCTGTAGCTGTTCGGCCGGTATCGGATAAAATCGCTTGAACGTTTCGCTGGGATTGGGCTCTTTGAGGAACCAGCCGTCTTCCCAATGCCCGAAGCGGATAGTGATGGCGCGGGCGTGGTTTTCGATGGCCAGTTCTTTCTTGATTTCCCAATACAGGTCGTCTTCGGTCAGTTCGGTAAGCGGCTCCAGTCCGGCCCGGTTCCGGATCTGGTTCACCAGGTTGAGGGCTTCCATGCTGCCGTTATCCATCCGCCAGAGCGCTTCGGCCCGCATCAGCAGGACCTGGGCAAAGCGGTAAATGGGAAAGTCGTTGGACATTTGCGGGTTGTTCTGTCCCAGTTCGATTTCGAACTTACCGTATTTGGCGCCGTCTTCGTAGGGCGCGATGCCCCGGTCATCGGTGATGATGTATTCCGGCCGGATTTTGATGTTGCAATCTACCGGAATATTGGCCGCCTCCATCTGGGCTTTTTCGGCGGCGGTCAGGCGGTTGAAATCTTCCGTGCAATCCGAGAGCTTGAACTCTTCTTTCGGGTTGGCGTAGAAGAAGCCCTGCACATTGGACCAGGTGGGTTGGGCTTCGATGGTATACTGCTGCCCGACGATGAACATGCCGCGGCGGTTGTCGTCTTCGTCGAAGGCTTTGTAAAAATCCTCCTGGATGGTGAATCCGCCCCAGGGTTGGTTGGCCAAATCAAAGGTGGGGCGGGCCGATTGGTTGAGAGACTGTACCCAGGCGGTAAATCCGGTGGCGTTGTTTTGGTCGTAAGGTACTACGAAGATATTTTCGGCGGAGCTTTCATTGTCAACCCGGAAATTGGCGAAGTAGCCGGACTCCAGGGAGTAGACGCCGCTATTGATGACCACCTCGGCCGCATCGGCGGCTTCCTGATAGTGGGGGCCGGCATCGAAGCGTTCGGCGTTGAGGTAGAGCTGGGCCAAAAGCGTATAACCCACCCACTTGTTTACCTTGCCGTAGGTGCTGATATTGTTTTCCTCTCGCAGCTGATCGATGGAGGCCAGCAGCTCGCTTTCGATAAAATCGAAGACTTCGGGGGCTGATCTTTGCTCGGGTGCCGGATCGGCTTCGGCAAAGCGCGTTTCGATGGGCACATTGCCAAAGAGGTTGAGCAACTGGTAGTAATAGAAAGCGCGCAGGGTGCGCAATTCGAAGACGATTTGCGCGTCTTCGCCCACCTGGGGCGCGAAGATTTCGATGAGGCGGTTGCAACTGCCTACACCCTCAAAGAAGGTGCTCCAGCGGCCGTTGACGAAGTCGCGCGCATTAAACTCGTGTCGCATGAGGCGGGGCCAGAGGCCGCCGTCATTCCAGCCGCCGTTGGAGCGAACGGGCACGGTGGATTGGTCGCTGGGCAGGTCGGAGACCTCATGGTTTCCCCAAAAGCCGTACAATGGCGTGTAAGCGGCGGATGCCGCAGCGGCCAATTGTTGCTCGTTTTGGAAGAAATTATCGGGAGTAATCTCCGAAAAAACATCGGCCTCGAGGCTGTCTTCGCAAGACTGGTAGCCCAGGGCGGTCAGCATTAACAAGATTAAGGTTATTTTTCTCAAATGCATTGCTGCAGGTTTTTGATTTTAGAAAGTTATGTTGGCGCCGATATTGAGCGATCGCGTCGGGAAATAGTCGTTGAGGCGTTCGAGACCGGGCGCCAGGATGCCGCTGTTGCCCGTCAGGCGGGGCTCCGGATCGGCGCCGGAATAGTCGGTGATCGTAAAGACATTATTGCCGGTGACGTAAACCCGGACATCGCTGAGCTGTGAATCGGGAAAGTCAAAGGTGTAACTAAGCGTAATGTTATCCATCCTTAAGAAAGAAGCATCCTCGATGAATTCGGTATGCCAGGCGGCGTCATCGGAATCTTCCGGATTAAAGAATCCGCCGATGATGTAGCGGAACTGACCGGCGCGCACCGGGTGGCCGAGTTTGGCGGCCGGCAGGTTGGCCAGATCGTGTCCGAATACACCCCGCAACAGGAAAGACAGGCTGAAATTCTTGTAAGAGAGGTTGTTGGTGAAATTCAGGCTGAAGTCGGGCAGGCCGTTACCCGCAACGATGTAGTCCTCCCGGATGGCGTTTACGGCCAGGATTTCTTCCCCTTCGCTATCCAGCACCAGGGCGTTGCCGTTTTCGTTGAAACCGGAAAATTGCGGCGCCATGATGTTGCCAATGGGATCGCCTTCTTTGATGCGAATGGCCAGTAAGTTGTTGAATCCGGGAACACCCAGGTTTTCGACAAAGATCTCGGCGGCTTCCAGGTTGTTGAATTTGACCAATTCGGTGCGGTTGCGGTCATAAATGACGCCGACATCCCAGTTGAAATCCTCATTGGTCAGCACCTTGACGTTGACGGAAGCTTCAAAACCGTTCGTTTCCAGCTCTCCGAGGTTGACCAGCGTGGAACCGAAAAGGTTGGGCGGGCTCGGCACGGAAATCGTATTGAGCAGGTCGGAAGTCGTCCGGTTGAAATAATCAAACGAACCGGTGATCCGGTAATCCAGCAGGGCAAAATCAATACCGACATTAAATTCCGCCTTTTCCTCCCACTTCAGATTGGGATTGGGATTGGAAGTAGGCGCAATAGCGGGAACGAATTCGCCATCCACGTAGCCCAGTCCCTGCAAACCCAGGGTTTCCAGGAACGCATACCGTTGGGAGGGTTGGTTGCCCGTCACTCCGTAGCCCGCGCGAAGCTTGAATTGGTCTACTCCGGCCATATTAAACAAATCGGCCATGTTGGCGCTGCCACTCACCGCCCAGAAATTACCCCAGCGGTTATTGGCGCCAAAGCGGGAAGAGGCTTCCCGGCGGAAACTACCCGAAAGGTTGTAGATATCGAAGAGCGAAAAAGATACCCGGCCGAAGATCGCATTGAGCTTATTTTCTTCCTTCAAGGAACTGAGGCTGGCGAAGGGGCCTGCCGGATCGATCAGACCACGGCCTACGCCGAGGTTGTTAAACGCCAAATCGTCGGTGATGAAATTGGTGTTGGAAGCCGAAAAATTCTCCGTTTGTATCTGCTGGTAGGAGTATCCCGCCAGCGCGGTGTAGCTCACTTCTCCAATATCATTCTGGTAAGAGGCCGTTCCTTCGAAAAGCTCATTGCTGGTGTCGAAGGTGCTCCGTTCCGCCCGACCGCCGAGGGCGATGCCGTCATTGAACAAGGATTCGGAGGAAGTGTACTGCCCAAATAAGCCGCTATTGATCTGATAAGAATAGTTGGCCGAAAGCGTCAGGTTATTGATCAGTTCATAATCGGCTTTAAAATTCATCAGGGTGCGCTTGGTTTGGTCCAGCCGTTCGTCTTGGGCATTGATCGCTACGGGGTTGAAAACAGATTGCTCCTGGGTTTCGAAGAAGCCCTGGGAAGGATCGCCGTCGACATAAATGGGGGCGGTCGGATTCCACAAGAGGGCCTGGCGCAGGGCGAAATCAATGCCGGCTTCGGTATTGTTCCGCGAAAAGGATACGATGCCGGTGAGTTTCAGCCGGTCGTCGAGCAGATCCTGCGTCAAATTAAGTCGCGTGTTGAGTTGATTGAAGTTTTGAGCCTTGAGAATGCCCTCCACATCGCGTAGGTTGGCGGAAATACGGTAAGAGGTGTTGCCGTCATTGCCGGAAAAGGCGGCATTGTACACGTTGGTTTGCGCGGTACGGGTGACCTCATCCATCCAGTCGGTGGAAAAGCCGAAATCCACCCCTCCATTGGCGAGGAAGTCTTCTACACTGGCCGTTTCGTGGGTGTTGGAAATTTCTTCGAATACGGTGTAGGCGCGCAACTCCAGGGTAGGCTTTTGCGCGATATTGCCGGATTTGGTCGTCACGATAATCACTCCCGAACTACCCCGGGTGCCGTAAATGGCGCCGGCGGAGGCGTCCTTGAGTACATCGATGGAGGCGATGTCGTTCGGGTCGAGGTTGCGCAAGGAAGCGCCGATGACGCCATCCACTACAACCAGGGGCTCGGCGTTGGCGCCAAAGGTGGAAATGCCGCGCAGGCGGAGCACCGATCCTTCCGTCGGGCTGCCACCGGGTTTGGCTACGGTAAGACCGGCCACTTTTCCGGCGAGCAACTGCTCGGGGTCGTTGATGTTGCCCTGGTTGAAATCTTTTTCCTTGACGCTGACAATGGAACTCGTAACTTCTTTTTGTTTCTGTGTGCCGTAACCTACCACAACTACTTCATCCAGCTCCGAGGCGCCGGAGGTAAGCGTTACGCTGATGATCGCTCTGCCGTTGACGGCGATTTCCTGCTCCTGGTATCCCGTGTACCGGAATAGCAGGGTTGCTGTATCGGGCACTTCGATGGTGTAAGTTCCGTCGGCTTCCACCAAGGCGCCGTTGCCGGTTCCCTTTTCCTGCACGGTGGCGCCCAGCAGCGGCTCCCCGGCATTATCCGTGACTTCACCCGTTACTGTAATGTTTTGGGCATGAACGGCAGACAAGCCGCCGATTACGATCAGTGCGAGGAAGCCTGTACGGTAGAGCAGCCGGCGAATTAAAGGCAGGGTCGTACTTTTTTGGATTTCCATTAAAGAAAGGTTTTAAGTTAGCAATTTTGTCATATGTGAGTGTGTTGTCTAAAGCTGCTTGCAGGGCAATTCCCGGCCGTTTTCCGAGTCGGAAAAAAATAATAGGCGTATTTTTTACGCTTAAAATTGTTCATTCCCTTCTGGAAAGGGTTGACCGTGTGTTTAAAATAGTTGACCGTATGTGCAAAAGGCCCGAATGACCGCAAATGGGAGGTCAATAAGTGGGGTAAGGCCTTCGGAAGCGGTTGTGGAGAGCGCGAAGCACTACTCTTGCTCGCCGGAAGGAATGCTTAGCTGGGACGGGTCGGCAGATTTGGCGTAGTCTCGGGGAGACTTGCCGAAGTATTGTTTGAAGTTGCGGGAGAATAGCGAGGGGCTGGAAAATCCGGTGGCGTAGGCAACTTCTTTGATGGTGGCGCCGCCTTCCAGGATCAACCTGGCGGCTTTTTTCAGGCGTACGGAGCGAATGTATTCGGTAGCGGAGCAGTCGAGAATTTTTTTGAGCTTCAGGTGGAGCAGGGAACGGCTGATACACAGGTGCTGCAATAAAAAGCCGACGCCCAGATCCGGGTGATCGATATGCTCTTCGATCACCTTGGTCAGTTGTTCAATAAACTCCTGGTCGGGTTTGGAATGGGTAACTTCGCTAACGGGCAATTGGAGATCTTTCCGGAACAGACTGATGAGTCGATTCCGGGTGGCCAGAATATTTTCTACGTGCTTGATTAGCAATTGCGGGTAGAAAGGTTTTTCTAAATAGTAATCCGCTCCCGCCGTGAAACCTTCTTCGTGTTGTTGGGGCTCGGTACGCGCGGTCAGGAGAATTACGGGGATGTGGGAGGTAGCCACGTCTCCTTTCAGACGGCGGGTAAGGGTAAGCCCGTCCATTTCCGGCATCATAATATCGCTGATCACGAGATCCGGTTTATGCCGCTGTGCGCTGCGCAGGGCTTCGAGTCCGTTGGCGGCGGTAATCACCCGGAACTTTTCTGACAGGCATTGGCGTAGGAATTCGAGTAATTCCGGAGCATCTTCGGCAATGAGCAGGGTGAGGTCGCTTTCGCATTCGGCTGCTTTGGCGATGGTGGAATTACCGCTCGGCTTGTGATGCATCCAGTTTGTAGATTGCTGGTAGAAAGGACGGGTAGGTCCCATTTCTTCCTTGGAGAAGGAAATGCTGCCGCAAGGAAGGCGAATGTCGAAGCAAGTTCCCTTGCCTTCGGTGCTTTCCACCTGAATGTTGCCTTTATGCAATTCCACCAGGCTTTTGACGAAGGCCAATCCGATACCGGAGCCGGGGTTGGTCATTTTATCAGGGAGGTCGAGGGTGTGGAAGCGATCAAAAATTCGCTCGAGTTGCCCGGCTTTAATGCCTTTGCCGGTATCCATCACCTTGATTTGAAGGTGCTCTGCGGCTTCCTTGCCATTCCGGGCGAGGTGTGCGGTTCGTACTTCCAGCGAGATTGCTCCCTCATCGGGCGTAAATTTAAAGGCGTTGGACAGCAGGTTAAACAGGATGCGTTCCAACTTTTGGGGGTCGAAGAAGACCTCTTCACGCTCCAGTGCGTAGCGGTCCCGGAGCTGTATGCGCCGATCTCCGGCAAGGGGCAGGAAAGCCTTTTTAATTTCCTTTACGAAAGTTACGACATTGCCTTTACGCACCCGCAGCGGATCCCGCCCCTGATCGACCCTGCGAAAGTCCATCAATTGATCGATCAGGCCCAGTAAGCGCCCGGCATTGCGGTTGATTTGTCGCAATTGATTTTTGGCGTTGCGCTCCATTTGGTCGTTGCGCAAAAGCTGTTGTAGAGGGCCCATGATGAGCGTTAGGGGCGTGCGGAAGTCGTGCGAAATATTGGTGAAAAACTCCAGTTTTATTTTGTTCAATCGCTCTTGGGTTTCTTTTTCCTTGCGCTCCAGTGCCGCCAGCGACTTGGATTGCTCTATTTTGACGCTGACCAGGTAAAAAATCACGAGCCCCCCAACGATCAGGACGCCATAGATCACAAAAGCCAGGCGGCTGAAGTAAAAGGGGGGCGCCACCTTTATCCGCAGCTCGGAGGCGGGGGTCCATTCGTGGTTGTCGTAAGAAGCTTTGACGTGCAGGGTATAAGAGCCGGGGGATAGGTTGGTGTAGGTTACCGACTTGCGGTTGCCGGCCAGGTTCCAGCCGTTTTCAAAACCTTCCAGATAGTAAGCGTACTGAATTCTGTTAGGGTGCGTATAGTTAAGGGCCGAATAGTGGACGGTGAATACATTTTCCTGATACTCCAGGTTGATGACCGGTCCGAGGTGGATGGGCCGGGAAAGCAAACCGGAACTATCGGTTTTCCGAATGGTTTTGTTAAACAACTCGAATTCCGTAAAGGTGACTTTTCGCAGGGGCTTGGTGCGGTTGGCCTCGTATTCATTGAAGTGAATCAACCCGTTAATTCCGCCAAAGTAGATATCCTTGTTCCGGGACTTGTAGAAAGCCAGGTAATTGAACTGCGAGAAAGGAAGACCGGATTGCCGGTCGTATACCACGGTATTGCCGGTCTGGGGGAAGAATTTGATGAGTCCCTGGCTGCTGCTAATCCAGTAGTATTGTCCCCGGCCGGGAATCATGCCGTACACCCGCTTGGCGGGAAAGCCGGAAGCAGGAGCGTAGTGCGAGACGGTGTCCCGGGCTTTCCAGTAGACGTACAATCCGCGGAAATTATCCCCGATCCAGATATTGCCGTCTTCGTCGGCCGACACGAAGGAAATGTTTAACTGGTGTTTGAATCGGCGAAATGGTTTCAGCTCGCCCGTCACCAGATCGTAGCAGAACAAACTCTTCCTACCGGATATCCAAAGCTGCTTACCGGCCCGGCAAAGGTCGGAAATGAATTTACCCCCCAGCACTTCCTCCTGAAAAGGGAGCAAGCGATCATCGCTAACCCGGTGCATCACCAGGCCTTTATCCGTTCCGATAAAAATGGAATCACCGTACCCGAGCAGGGAATAGATGTTATTGCTGGGCAAAACCGGGTGCGTTTGCCGGTTGATGTAACGAAATTGATCGCGCTGCGGATCGTATATATTCAATCCGCCGGTATAGGTGCCGATGTAGAGGTTTTGGTTAGGACCGAACAGCAGGTCGTGTACGTTGTCGTAGCTCAGGCTGTTCCGGTTGGGGAGGCGCCGAAATTTTTCCACCTTGCCGGTGGCCCGGTCGATGATATTGAAACCGTCCCCTTCCAATCCGACATAGATATTTCCGGCTTCATCTTCGGTAATGCTGCTTACCGGGTCTCCGCTCAGGGCGTAATCACCAACGCCGCCCCGCATGACGTTAAACGGTTCCTTGCTAGCACTGAAAAGGTTGATGCCGCCAAAGTAGGTGCCCACCCAAACATCTCCGGCGCGGTCGCAAAAAATGGCGTAAATGGCGTTGCTGTTGAGACTATTGGCCCGATTGGGATCGGTGCGGTGCTTTTCCATGCGCCCGGTTCGACGATTGCGTATGCACAAACCGTTTTCGGTGCCGATCCAGATATTCCCCTCCCGGTCTTGGGCGATGGCCCGCACCATATCATTGGTGAGCTGGAAATTAGCGGGGGCGTCTTCGAAGAAATGATCCGTCTGTCCACCGGATAAGCGCAGCCGGAACGCCCCCCGGTCAAAGGTGGTGATCCACACGCTTTGATCCCGGTCGACAAAAAGATCGTTAATATTGGGTCCCAGGGAAATGGATAGCTCCACCGTTTTTACCTCCCGGGTAATTGGGTTGATTCTGGCCAGGCGGTTATCCGTAAATAGCAGGTATAATATTCCTTCGTGCTCCGTGACCGCCAAAACGGGCCGCTTCGTAAGCTGATCCACCGGAAAAGAAAAGTGCTCCAACAACGGAATCTGTTCGGAGAAATCACCCTTTAGATAAGTGGCGCTGCTATCCTGGCAGATCCAATATCCACCGCTGCGGGAAGGCGCAACCGACGGAACCCACTCCTCTCCGGGAAGCCGGTAACATTCCCGGAAACAGTCCTCCTTTTCCCGGTAAACAAAGATGCGATTCTTTAAGGTATGAACGTACAAGCGCCCGGTAATCCGGTTGCGAAAAAAGCGGGGGAGGATGGGCGTCACAGATTTTCCTTCCCGGTCGTACAGTTGGTATTCTCGAAAGCGGGAGCCGTCAAAACGGGAAACGCTGATCCGGGTGCCTACCCACATGAAGCCATGCTCATCCTGTAGAAAATTGGAAATAGAGGCGAAAGGAAGCCCGTCGGCTCCCGTGTAGTGAATAAAAGACCGGCCCTGGTGACGCCCGGCCTGGGCGTACCCGGAACGCCCGCCCATAAACAGACAAAAGGCGGCCAGAAGTAATACTTTGGTTTGCTTAGTGGCAACTGACATCATGTGAGTGTATTCCTGCTAATGGTATACGGCCTGATGGGGAGTTGCACCAAGAACTATTGCCGGTGGCAACAAACGGTGCAAAAAGCGAAATGTAAGGGGTCGCGCTGGGTTATTACACAGTGTATGCGTAATAGGGTGGATAGGAGGTAAGCTCTAAGAAATAAATGATCGTATTCTGGCGCTATGATAATAGAACTGTTTGAAAATTAAAAATTTTTTCGATATAAGTTTTGAAAAGGGCGAGGTTTATGTTGTCGAGCGCCAAGCTTTGGAGAAGGGATGCTTTACGAATTTCCCTATTGGGGTTTTCCACTTCCCACTTTTTTACTTGGGCGAGTCATTAGTCATAAGATCGATTATGCCAATGCAACAGTATTGCTCCCGCCTCTTCAAGATCCTTCCCGAAAGCAAATACCCCCTCCCGGTGTCCTTCCATCACAAAAATCTTGCGCTCCGGCAGGTCCGTCTTCCGCAACAGCCGCATGATGGAGTAAGCCATCTTGGGGGTGCCGTAGGGTGCGCCGGCGTCGGTGGTGGGAACCCGGTGGAGTAGTTGTCTCCAAAGTGGAAGGTGGTGTACGTGGATGACCCCGCCAACCCAGGGGCATTCCCGGTAAATGACTGCGTGACTCATCGATTCCGAGGAGGCGATGACGGGCCCGCGGCAGTGCAGGTGGTTGGCGTCCAGATCAACTTGGGTGACCAGAGCGTAGTGTTCGGGCCCCAATTGCTGGTGGTTCCCCGTCCCGGAGCCACTGATGATGAATGAGTCGCCTCCCGGCGCCCGCCGGCTGATGTTTCCAAAGCCGATGCCGTTGTCGTAGGCGCCGATGAGGCGGCGCTCGTACATGGCTCGCCGCCAGTGCTGGAGATCTTTGAGTTCCTGGGCCGGTAAGGGCTCGTCTTCCGTCCAGTCGGCCTGGAATTTGATGTAGCCTTCGTCGGTAGAGCTCATGGTGGTGGTTGATTTTGATTTTCGGACGGGGAAAGGGGGGGTTAATGTTTAATACTTGGTTTACAATCAATTGGTTGGAGATCAGATGGCCCATGTTATTTGAACCGTCTGACAGCTAAGGTTGGCAGACTATAGCATTCCACCTTCAACGTTCCCGGCAGCCTTCCCGAAGCCAGTTCCTCCCCAAGGCCGTGGCGGCCATCGGGGAACTACCGTTTACTTTCCACCACACCCTCCAGCTTCGCCTTTTGTGGAAACAAGCCCGCAATTCCCTCCCTGCTCGCCGCACAAATCCCCCGTTCCGTGATCAATCCGGTGACGAGGCGGGCCGGGGTGACGTCGAAGCCGTAATTGACCGCCGGGCTGCCTTCCGGCGTCAGCCGCACGCGTTCGATGCGCTCTCCGTTCCATCCTTGAATGTATTGTACCTCTTCGGGATTGCGTTCTTCGATGGGAATGGTCTTTAAGCCTTCACGCAGGTTCCAGTCGATGGTGGAGGAGGGCAGGGCCACGTAGAAGGGCACTCCATTGTCTTGAGCCGCGAGCGCTTTGAGGTAGGTGCCGATTTTATTGGCGACGTCTCCGTCGTAGGTGGTGCGATCGGTGCCGACGATGACGAGATCGACTTTACCGTGTTGCATGAGGTGGCCGCCGGTATTGTCGGGGATGACCGTATGCGGCAGGCCGTGCTGTAGCAGCTCGTAGGCGGTGATGCGGGCGCCCTGGTTGCGGGGTCGTGTTTCGTCGACCCAGACGTGCACGGGTATTCCTTCATCGTGGGCCAAATATAGCGGGGCGGTGGCGGTGCCGTAGTCAATGCAGGCCAACCAGCCCGCATTGCAATGGGTGAGCACGTTGACGGGTTGCCCTTTTTTGCGGCGGGCGATTTCCCGGATGAGCTGCAGGCCGTATTCGCCGATGCGGCGGCAACCCGCCGCGCTTTCATCGGCAAAAGCCTGCGCCGCCTCCAGCGCCAGGCGGCTTTTTTCCTCCCGGCTGTCACCGTTACGAATGGCCCGCAGGCTGCGGTCCAGCGCGTAGAACAAATCCACCGCGGTGGGGCGCGTCTTGCGGAGTTTGGCGGCCGCCGATTCGATATATCCCTCCAGATCGTTGGCGGGAGCCTCCAGGGTGGCGATGTATAATCCGTAAGCCGCGGTGGCGCCGATGAGGGGCGCGCCCCGGACGTGCATGTCGCGAATAGCGCATTCAAAATCGGCTACCCTTCGCAGGGGTTCCAGCACAAGCTGGTGCGGTAGATGCCGTTGGTCAATGATGTGGACGGTAGCGGAATCTTCCGCATCGATCCAAATGGTCCGGTAAGGTTGTCCGTTGATAAGCATAGCTGGAGACGGCGAACCGCCTTTTTGATGAATAACGACTAAAGGTAAGGAAACGGTTTTATGAAGTGTGGGTTTATTAGTGCGCAAAGCGCGAGCACTGAGCGGCCTGCGATATCGACCGCCGGCCACTAAAACCCAATAGCCAAAGACGAAAGCCTTTAAAGCAAGCGCCACCTTACAATTATCCAAACCTCAAAACTGTATGTCCACCGAAATGTCTTCGCCCTACAGCTTTTGGAGATCGTAATTTGGTGAAAACCTTAATTTCCTATTTTTGTTTAACCTTCGATTTGGTTCTATCATTATAGTCCGGAAACCTTCCGTATCCTGTATAAATTAAACTAGAGTTATGCAAAAACAGGAAAACCAGCAAACGCCAAAAGTCGGAATCGACGATATGGCTGCCTACCTTCCCCAGCTTTACCTACCCATCAAAACCCTGGCGGAAGCCCGTGAGCTGGAATACGTTAAACTCAACAAAGGCCTCGGTTTGGAGGCCATGTCAATACCCGATGTAGCGGAAGACGCGGCTTCCATGGCCGCCAACGCCGTCGTACAACTCATCGATCAGAATAACCTGGACCCCCGTCAAATTGGTCGCCTCTACCTGGGCACCGAAAGTGGTCTCGACGGCTCCAAGCCGTTGGCGACCTACGTAACGGATATGCTTACGGATTATTACGCTTCGCGCTACGGGGCGGACTGTTTTCTGAATTGCGATGTCGTAGACCTCACCTTCGCCTGCTTCGGAGCGGTGGACGCCATGCAAAATACGGCCGACTGGGTGCGCCTAAACCCGGATCGCACCGGTATTGTCGTGGGCAGTGATTTTGCCTAATACGACCTGGGCTCGGGTGGGGAATACACCCAGGGCGCCGGCGCTACGGCCCTGCTGATTCGACAGTCTCCACGCCTGCTGGCTCTGGGCGACGCCTGGGGAACCGCCACCCGTGGCGTGCACGATTTTTTCAAGCCCCAGCGTCCTTTTGACAAAGTAGAGCTCATCAAGGAAGTCCTTGACCTGGCGGGCATTCAAAATGTGGAACCCGAAAAAATGCTGGAGGCGCTTAACGGGGCTTTCGAAGAAAAAGGGGTGTTGGACAGCAACGATGAGCAGCTGTTTTTGCACAAGGACACGCCCGTTTTTGACGGTCCCTATTCCAATGACTGTTACCGCGAGCGCATTGGAGAAGCTCTGGCGCACTTCGCCAAAAACCGGGGAACGGCTAATACCGAATCCTTCATTGACGACTGGGCCCGGCTGATTTTCCACCTGCCCTATGCTTACCAGGCGCGTCGCATGTTTTCGGAAATCTTTATGCAGGAAGCCCGCAAACGTGGGGACTGGGCGGCCATCGCCGAAAATATTCAGGAGGAACTGCCCCGTCCGGAAGCTTTTGACGACGAAAGGGCCTACCATAAAGCCTACGGCAAATACCTGCGGGCGGTTTCCAAAACCCCCGAGTACCGCCAATTCGTGGAGGAAAAAATCGAAAAAGGAGAACGCGTCTCTTCCCTCGTCGGCAACCTCTACACTTCTTCCATCTTCCTATCCCTGATGAGTAGCCTGGAGGGAGATTTCGCCTCGGGGCGGGAGCTGCGTGGCCAACCTATCGGCTTTTTTGCTTACGGCAGCGGCTCCAAATCCAAAGTCTTCGAAGGCGCGGTGCAGCCCCAATGGCGGGAAATCGTCAGTCGCTTCCATTTGCACGATACATTGGAACAGCGCCAGGCCATCGATTACGATACCTACGAGCAACTGCACCGCGGCCGCCTGACCGAGCCCGTCGCTAAACAATACCGTGGCTTCCGCCTGGCGAAAGTGCGGGGAGCGGAAGAACCGCTGCCCGGAGCGCGGGTGTACGTTTGGGAGGAAGTAGGGGTGGGGGAGCGTAAAGTGTCCGTTTGAAGATGAGGGTGGATGAATGGATATGGGGTGCAACACGGCTGTTCCTCCCTTCTCAATTCGATTTCCAGAAATAGGGGCTAAACAGCACCAGTATGGTGAAGATTTCCAGCCGCCCGAGCAGCATCAGAAAGGCGAGAAAAATACGTATACCCCGCGGAATGCCCGCAAAATTATCTACCGGGCCCACCTCTCCGATGCCGGGACCCACATTGCCCAGCGAGGTGGCTACGGCCCCTACCGAGGTGAGAAAATCCATGCCGAAGACGGAAAGCACGATGGAGCCCAGTACAAAAAGAATCAAGTACAGCAGCAGAAAAATGATAATGTGGGTCATGATGTGGGGCGGAACGACCTGACCGTTCAACTTCAGGGGCACAATAGCCCGCGGGTGAATGATTCGCTTGAATTCTAGTAAAGAGTTCTTGAAAAAGACCAGATGCCGGATCAGCTTGATGCCGCCGCTGGTGGAACCCGCGCAAGCTCCCAGAAACATCATGATAAAAAACAGCATGGTCAGTCCCGGGCTCCAGCTCGTGTAATCGGCCGAAACGAAGCCGGTAGTGGTGATGACGGAAACGATTTGAAAAATACTGACCCGGAAGGATTCCTCCCAGTCGACGCCCGTAATGTAGTGCACCCGGAACATGACCATCAAGGTGAGCAAAAACACAATCAATAAGTAGGCCTTAAATTCGTCACTGGTCCAAATTTTATCAAAGCGCCCCTTGAGCCCGTAATAGATCACCGTGTAGTTGGTGCCGGCGGTCATCATAAAAAAGATGATGGGGTACTGCACCCTGGGATCGTCAAAGGCGGCCATACTGGCGTTGCGCGTGGAAAAGCCGCCCGTAGCCATGGTGGTGAAGGCGTGGTTGATCGCGTCGTAAAAACTGAGTTTACTAAAGAAATAAAGGATCAGCACCAGCAGGGCGGTCAAGGAGACGTAGATCAGCCACAAGCGCTTGGCGGTTTCCTGGATGCGCGGGTGTATCTTGTCAGAGGTGGGGCCTGGCGCTTCGGCAACGAAAAGCTCGATGCCGCCGATGCCCAGGAGCGGGAAAATAGCCACGGTAAGCACGATGATGCCCATGCCCCCGATCCACTGCGTTAGGCTGCGCCAGTAAAGGATGCCCGAAGGAAGCACTTCGATATCGGTGATGACGGTGGCGCCGGTGGTGGTCATGCCCGAAACCGTTTCGAAAAAGGCATCTCCGGGGTGGGGGAGCACGCCGCTGAACAAGTAGGGCAGCCCAGCGATTGTGACGATAGCGTGCCATGCGAGCGAGTCGACCAGAGAGCCTTCCGGCTTCTTGATTTTCATGGA
>CAYWHT010000003.1:0-8947 GCA_964458135.1 uncultured Saprospiraceae bacterium
GAAGCTAAAAAGAGCAAGTCAGAATTCACAAATTTTGGGTTGTCAGACTATAAAACTAAGTTATCGCGCTAAAAACCAGGCAGGCCATGAAATTATTTTCGACCTCCCTTTTCTTACTGACCATATGCATGCTTTGTGGTTGCCGCGCCGGCGCCCAGTTCATCACGGCTTCCCAGGTGGAAACCTGGGTGACCGATGAGATGCCGTCTTCCGACTTTAACCTCAATTCGGCCTACGTGTTCTTGATCAATGGCGATGCACTCGGAAGCACCTTTAAAGGGGAAAAGTTATCGCGTTCGCAACAGCGGGAAGTAGGCATCCGGCGGGGAGATTATCCGCAGTACATGTATTTGGCGGTCAAAATACCCGACCCCTACGAGGAAGGCAATGAATTCACCGTGCCGCTGATGATCCACGATGTTCGGGATAGGAGCGCCATCAGCCGGGTGGAAGGCTACGGTGGAAGGCTGCTGGAAAATATCCCCGACGAAGTGCTCAAAGAGGGCGACATCATCGCCAAAGTCAAATTTGAAGCCATCCGGGCCAACAACCAGGGCGAATTCTGGAAAAAGACCGCCGAAATATCCATCGAGCTCGGGAAAACCGCTACCAGCTTACTGACCGCTCCGCTAACCGGCAACTTTCTGAGCCTGACCCAGCAGATCGTGCCGCAAGTGACCCAAGGGTTGACCTCCCTGGAGCAATCGGAAGACCCCCAAAAGATGACCAGCGAATTCTATATCCGTCTGTTGCGTCAGGAGTTGAGCACGCTTTACCGCGAACGCGTCGTCTCCGCCACCCTCTACCGCATCCACTGGAATGTGGATGACCCGCCCAATTCCCGTTATTTTCAGGGCGCCAAGATTCAGCGGGTGGATGACCTTAAATCGGAAATCAACCATCGCACCACGCCCTATATTCTGGTGGCGCACACCAAATCCGAGTACAATACCGATCATTCCGAATTGGTCTACAACCAATCTTATATCGAAAAAAAGCTCAAGGACTACCGCCGGATTCGCAATGCCTCCAAAAAAGATATCGAGCGGGAGTTTCTGGAAACGCTCAAGCAGGCTATCGAACTCAAGCACCAAATCGAAAATTTCGAAAAAAGCCTGGACACCAAGTTCAACGACTGGTTGGCCTATTCCCGCATCATCGACCTGTACTACGACCTCAATACCCACCGCCTGGAGCAATTGCGCGGGCTATCGGATGCAGATTCCTGGGTGCGCGACAAATACGCCCGCCTGTATAACAACATCAAAACCGATATCGACCTTTGGTTCCAGTCCGAGCTTCTCATGCGGGCCCGCAATATCGCCGAATACCTGGTGCAGGCCAATCCGGACCGGCCCTATAATTACAATTCGTCTTCCGATCTGTACCAGGATATCGAAATGCTGCACTTTTACCGAGATATGGTTAAGAAGACCGAAATTCAGGGCAAGCTGCCCAAAGAAATCGAGGCCCTGGGCACTTATTCGCTGACCAATAGCATTCTACGCAGTCTTGAAGCCCAACTTTACGAGCGGGAATTTCGCCTCGGCAATTCCTGGAGCCCCAGCGAGCAGAAGGAATGGCTGGTCAACCGCACCACCAACGTTTACCCGCTTTGCCAGCTGTGCGCACGCAAAGTGCGGGAAAAGATCACCGAAATCGACAACCTGACCCACGAGCAGAATATCCGCAAGTACCGGCAGATCTCCCGCGCCTATTACGACCGCCTGGGCTGCTACGAGCAGGTATACACCAAACTGGATTCCGTGGTGCGGGCCAACTCGGATTCGCTGACCATCTCGATCTTCATGCTGGAAGCCCTTAAGGAGGATAAGGAATCTTTTGAAAAGTTGGCGAGCGACTACGTCGACATCATGGGCCGGGAAGTGACTAAACTCAGCCCCGCCGAAGTATCGGACCTGCTGAGCCGCTACTTCCTCAACCGGCAAAAGATGGCGGCCATCCTCAATCGCCTGCGGGGTAGCGTCTTGGATGCGGAAGATACCGATTGCCTGGAGAATACTCTTCCGGGGGGAGGACGGTAGTCAGGGATTGCAGTGCTTGGTAGTTGGTAAGGGCTTGGCGCTCCGCAAGAGCAGCCTGTTTTGAGGATGCTTAGGAAACCGGAAGACCCTTCCCAACGGGTTACCTCGCTGGAGTTGTTTCCACGAAATGACTACTTTTTAGAGTCTTCCTTGCACTCAACATGTGATTTCGCCTTGCCAACTACAAGGTCTTAAGGTATTCAATCACCGCTCCCCGTTCCGTGGCGTTGAGCTTATCCCCGAAATAGTGTCCCGCATTGCTGTAACCGGGAAGGGAGGTGTCGTAAGTCCAATCGCCTTTGGGTTTATCCACTGCTTTATAGTTCCAGCCCACTTTTTGGTAATCGTAGTCATCGCTGCGCCCGCTGCGTTGCCAGTATTTGGGACGTTGGCGGCTGTTGAGCAGGTCTTCCAGCGTGGGTACGGAGCCGTTGTGCAGATAGGGGGCCGTAGCCCATATACCGTCTAATGGCGGGGCAATATATCCGGCTTCGGGCTGGAAGTAGGAAGTGGGCTCGGTAGTGGCGAACCAGCTTTTGTTGTACCAGTCTACGATGGGGGCCTCCACGGCGTAGCTGGCGTAAAGGGGGTCGGTTTTGATCAGGTCCAGGGATACCACCTTATTGGGATAGGTTTCTTCCGCTCCGTAGGTGCCGTGGCATCCGCTGCAGTGCTCGTTAAAGATAACTTCTCCCCGTTTGGCGAGTGGTTGATCGATGGGTTTGGGGTATTCGGGCGCTTCCAACTGTTCGAGCCAGGCCACCACGTCTTTGAAGTTGTTGACCGCCTTGCGCGCCGCGGCGCTATCCGGAATGCCGAGTATCGAAGCCTGGAAAAGCAATTTGGTGAAATCGCCCCGGCCTACCGCCGTGTAGTACAGCGCATTTTTTTTATCGACATGCCATAGGGGCGGCACGTCGGTGGCGATGGCGTAGCGGGGCATTTCGTAATTGGGGTTCTCCACGTAGGTGAGGTCGATGGGGTCGCGGCGCCGGGCGCAGGCTTCGGCGAGTATGGCGGCGGGGTTGACGCCCGGTTGGTTGGTTTTGATGTATTTGCCCATTGCCTTGAAGTACTTGCCGAAATCATCGTAGGCTTTCCATTCCGGTGATTGTTTGTTGTATTTGAGGTCCATGCCGAAATTCATCATCCGGGCCATCAGGTCCCAGTTGTTCTGATAATCCGAAAAACTGTCGCCCAAACCAATTACGACCTCGCCGTTGAGCTCGCCGGCGTGGCAGGCGAAGCAATTGCCATTGCCCACCATCTCCCCGTTTTCGGCTTCAAAAATGTTCATCACGTAGGGAGCGCGGCTATTGAGTCCCTCGCGCTGCAGTACGGTGTCTTCGCGCTCGGGGAGCATTCGCTTTTCCAGGAACTCGTAGGGGATGCCTTCCCCCAAAAAGTCACCATAAATCAGATAACGGTATCCCGCCTCGGGATCACCGCCCGGAACCTGCGGGTATTCCGGAATTTTTTTGGTGCGCCAGCCCGTTCCTTTTACGGGCTCGGGAAGGTCTTTATAAGTGCTGCAGGCGTAAATAACCAGCAACAGCAAGGCTAAAATAGCAGCGGTACGTTTCATAAATGTCATGCAGAAATTCTAGAAAAAAACGAATGAGGATGGGGATTGTTTTGGGAGCTTGCGGTTATGGGCGTCAACGCGAAGCCGATCCCTGTTGCTGTTGGATAGAACGCACCAGGCTTTCCGGTTGGCAACTTTTCTCCAGCAGGTCGTGGGTGACGAGTAAATCCATGAAATATTCATCGCGGGTAAAGGAACGCGTATAGGTTTCGTTGAAATAGAATTGAATATCATCGAAGGGCACGCAATGCAGCAGGTGGTATTGCTCGTCGCGTACGTTGTAAATGCAAATGAGAAACGATTGGTGGCCAATGGCGGAAGGGCAGAGCAGAAAGAGCGGGTAGTCGAAAAAATGAGTGCGCCAGAACCCAAACAGATTGGCCTCGAAAAGGGGGTAGTAACGCAGATCGGTACGGATATTGACCGCCCGCAAATGCTCTTGCAACCCCCTCAGTCGACGCTGCATTTTTTGTAGTGGAATTTGCTCCTCATTCAGGGATTGATAGGGATGCCACTGGTTGCTACCCAGATCGTAATACTCGACTTCCTTTCCGATTCGAATTTTGTAATCAAAGCGCTGGTAGCCGGGCACGACATAGCCGGGATAATAGAATAGCAACCCGTGCTCCAGGCAGAACTCGATTTCCTTGAGCATGGTAAAGAAGCCCAGGCTGTATTTGGCGTAGGCCGGATCGTACATGCCCATAATGCTGGCGGCGCTTTCCCGGCCCAGATCAAAAAAGCTGGCGGCTACGAGGCGCCGGTCAGCATAGACGGCGACTTCAAAGGTGTTGTAAATGTTAAAATCTTCCCCGTCCAGCAGGGAATCGCGCAGGGTGGGGGCCAACAAACCCGGAAAATTGGCCTTGTAGCGCTGGTAAAGGATTTCTTTTTCGCGGTCGATGTACGCTTTGCGAAAATGAGTGGTGAAGCAGCTATCGTTTTTGCGCATTGTTTTACGCAGGCTTTTGCGAAAGCGGTACCCCTGGAGTGGTAGGCGAATCCAGAGGGCGGAATAAAATTGCTCGCCGAAGCAAAGGAAGTGCGTGGTAAAGATAGTTTGCCCCATTCGGTACCAACCCTTGGCCAGGTAGGCATCGAGTTGTTCCGGCGCCATGAAATCTGGATAATGTTTCTCTGCAAACATGCGCTTACCGAAAGGATTGGCAATTTTAGGAAAACGGATCTTAGTGCCCCGCGTAATACTTACGAAAAAATCAAAGTCTGCTAACAAAATAAACGGCCCTACCGTTCAGATTCTTGTGCGGCTGTCCGGAAGGCATTACCACAAAGGAAAACAACTTGCATTATAATTGCACTACAATTTACCATACAGTTCTCCTCCTTTGGCGAAAAGGTTATCCACCCGACGAACTACTGCGGGGTCGGGATCCAGTACCGGTGCATGCTGGGGCTTGATGCGGGCGTCGATGACTAGCGGGCCGCGGCATCCCCAGTGCTTGTGCTCGATGAAGGCGCCGATGCCGTGCAGGTCGTGCGATGGGTTGGCCCGGGTAAAAGTCGCCCACAAAAAGTTGTTGACGGTTTCGGTTAGGAAGCAGCTATCGTCTATGAGTATAATTAGGGGAATGTGTCGCCAATCGTATCCCGCCATTTGCTCGGTAAAGCGCTGACAATCCTCATAACCCGTAACTTCGGCAAATTTGGGTGCCTGAACGGCAAGGACGCCGGGCTGCACGAAGCGGGGTTCCGCAAATCCGGCCGGCAACTGCAAATCCGCCGGCAACTCCGCCCTCAGCTCCCGGATGGGGGCGCCGCAACAGGCCATGACGACCTTCGATCCTGCATTCCAGCCCGTGCCGGAATAGTCGAGGGTGTCGATCGTGGTTTGGGTCTGAAAGTGGAGGTCCCGTCGCCAATCGACACGTTCCAGAACGTGCCGGAAAAAAGCGGGAATGTCGTGGGTGTCCAGTTCGGGGGCATCTCCCTGGGCGGCAATGATCAGGAACTTGGCCAGGGAAGTTTGCCCCGATCCCAGGATGCGGTTGGCCTGGGTCAGGATTTCTTCGGGTTTGCGCTCGCGGAACGGCATATAGCGCTCGCTGCCGATGGCCAACAGCAGGGGGTGCACCCCGGCGGCATCCACTGCATTGAGCTCCACGATACCCGGAAATTCCTGCGGAGTGAGTAGTTTGACCAGCTTGTGGATCAGGTAACCGAAGCTGCTGTCTTCCTGTGGCGGGCGACCCACTACCGTGAAGTGCCAAATGGCGTCTTTGCGGTAATACACCTGCTCTACATCCATGACGGGAAAATCGTGTTGCAAGCTGTAATAGCCCAGGTGATCCCCGAAAGGGCCTTCCGGCTTTTTTCCCTGCTTCCGGATGACGCCCGTGATGACGAAATCGGCGTCCGAGGAAAGTACGTGCCCGTTGCGGCGGGCGTAGCGAAAGCGGCGCCCGCCGAGCATGCCCGCAAAGGTCAGCTCCGACAATCCTTCCGGTAGAGGCATAATGGCGGCAAAAGCGTGCGAGGGCGGCCCGCCGATAAAAACCGAGGCGCGGAACGGGGCCTCCGATTCGTTGTACTGGCTGTGGTGTACGCCAATGCCCCGGTGAATCTGGTAGTGCATGCCCACCTCCCGGTTGAGATCGTAATCGTTGCCACTCAGCTGAATGCGGTACATGCCCAGATTGGATTGCATGATGCTGCGCGTATCCGGCGGGAGGGTCAGCACTTGGGGCAAGGTAACAAAGGCGCCGCCGTCCATCGGCCAGGATTTGATGAGCGGCAATTGATCAATAGTGGTGGCGCCATAGGTGACGGGCGCCGACCACGCACTGCGTTGGGGCAGGGCCCGCAGGGCCGTAAAGGGCGCACCGAGATACCGCAGCGGGTTTTTGAAAAAATTGGCCGGATCGGCTTTGAGCTCCACCACCCGCTGTACGCGTTCCAGCGTATGCCGGAAAAGGAAGTCCGTGCGTTCGTAAGTGCCGTATAAGTTGGACAGAGCCGGAAAGGGACTACCCTTGACGTTTTCGAACAGCAGGGCAGGCCCGCCCGCTTCGAATACGCGCCGGTGAATTTCGGCGATTTCCAGTTCGGGATCCACTTCCCCTTTGATTCGGAGCAGGCGGCCGTGGCGCTCTAAATCCAAGGCGCACTCCATCAGACTTTTATAGGACATGCTGCTTTATACGTTTTATGGTGTGTACGGGAGGGAGAACAACCCCGGAAGCTTTTGGTTTGAGGATCCCTGGAGTTACAAGGATGGTGATTTTTTTGTTGCTGATAGCGGGCGCCAAATATTCCGGCAAATTACTATCCACTATCAATGCAAAAACTCCACCTCCGCCTCCCGGTATTCCGGTCGCTCCAACATTTTCTGAAAGCGCTGCATGGACTTCAGGGGCCCCCGGTCAATTGCCATGTTGATCAGAAATGCGGGGATGGCGCCGCCGGGATCGGTTTTGAGGAAATATTCAACCCGAGTGCGCCCCTTGGATAGGGGCGTCAGCTTCCAGCGGACGCGGAGAACCGGCATGCGCACCAAGTCTTTTTTCCGGGGAATGCGATCGGGCATGCCCCGCACTTCGGTCAGGACCACCCCGCTATCGGGCAGGTATTGAACGACGCTGTGCGCCACGAAGTCGCGGTTTTTAAGCGGCCAGGGAAAAGCCAATTCGCTGTAGTAGTATCCCTCGGTAGGGGAGACCGCCTCTAGCAGGCGGGCCTCCTTGCATTGGTACACCCACTCCGGGAAGGCGGAAATATCCCGCAAAACCGCCATAACGGTGCTCCGGGAGGCTTCCACCTCGACGATGGCCTTGATTTCGTTGATGTCGGAATCCGCGGGAGCGCGGGTGTACACTTCCACCCCCGATTTCTCGTACTTTAAGGTCCATTCTTCCGGGGGGGGGAAGAGCGTCCAAAAAGCCTGTAGTAGTAAAGTGAGGGTCATCAAAGTCATGCTCAAGCAACGGTCTGATCAAAAGGACTTTTTAGAGAAAACGTACGCGAACGAAAATCGGGTGATTCGAGTACCAATCTTTTCCCAACTAAAAAGATAAGTTGTAGCTTCGCTAAATCTACAGTCCGCCAAGCCAGGATTCACAAATTCTGGGTTGACAGACTATAATCCTAAACGTTTGTTTGTTCCGTATGCGACAATACCTGGATTTATTGCAGCACATACTGGATGAGGGCATTGAGAAACCCGATCGCACCGGTACGGGAACGCGCAGCGTTTTTGGCTACCAAATGCGCATGGATTTAAAAGAAGGTTTCCCGCTGTTGACGACTAAAAAACTGCACCTGAAGTCCATCATCCACGAGTTGTTGTGGTTTTTGAGTGGAGATACGAATGTGAAGTACTTGCAGGAAAACGGGGTGCGCATCTGGAATGAATGGGCCGACGAAAACGGAGATCTGGGCCCGATTTACGGCAAGCAGTGGACCTCCTGGGAGGGTGCTGACGGCCGTACGGTCAATCAAATCGCCCAGGCGGTGGAGATGCTGCGCACCAATCCCCATTCCCGGCGTATCCTGATTAGCGCCTGGAATGTTGCCGAACTGGAAGACATGGCGCTCAGTCCCTGCCATGCGCTTTTTCAATTTTACGTGGCCGACGGAAGACTTTCGTGCCAACTCTACCAACGATCCGCCGACGTTTTTTTAGGCGTCCCCTTCAACATTGCTTCCTACGCTTTGTTAACTTTAATGATCGCCCAAGTATGCGGTTTGGAACTCGGCCATTTTATTCATACCTTTGGCGACGTACATCTCTATCAAAACCACCTCGAACAAGCGAAGCTACAGCTGAGCCGTCAGCCACGTCCCCTTCCCAGGATGCAACTCAACCCGGAAGTAAAGGATATCTTCGCCTTTCGCTACAAAGACTTTGAATTGACGGGCTACGATCCGCATCCGCACATCAAAGCCAAAGTGGCGGTTTAAAAAATTCCAGACAATTTAACAAATACATTCATCAATTAGTAGCACAAGGCAAGGGGTTAACAGCATGTTTGCTGGGCCGCCGCCGCAAGCCTCAATGTTGAAATAGCGGGCGTTTTAAAGGGTAATTTAGAAGTGATCTAAATAATACGCCCTTTTTGCAATTTATTGTTAAAGAAAGTGATGAATTATATCTTTGCCGTGACCTCAAAATGACATTTAGTCAGGCATTAAATATTAATGCAATAAATATTAACGAAATGACATATAGATCTTTGATGAGTCGATTGTTGCTGTTAGCGATCTGTTCGCTTTTCGCGATGACGGCTTACGCTCAGGATCAGTTACAGGTGGAAGGAGACCCCGACGCGGGTAAGACGCTTTTCCGCAATAACTGTGCTAC
>CAYWHT010000003.1:8957-17977 GCA_964458135.1 uncultured Saprospiraceae bacterium
GGGGCGTCATGGAACGCTGGTCGGAGTATCCCAAGGAAGATCTTTATGCCTGGATTCGCAATTCCCAGGCCATGATCGCGCAGGGTCATCCGCGGGCCGAAAAACTTTGGGCCGAGTGGAAGCCGACCATCATGAACAACTTCACCAACCTGACCGACGAGGAGATCGATAACATCCTGGTCTACATTAATGGCGTATACGAGGGCACTTACGGGGCTCAACCGAAGGTGGCCGAAGGGCCGCAACCGGTACAGGCGGAAGAAGAGACCGACAACACGCTCTTATTCGTTGTACTGGCCGTCATTCTGGGTATTTTGGCCGTCATTCTGGCGCGTATTGTTTCCAACCTCAACTATATGGTGCAGGTACGGGAAGGAAAAGATCCCGGCCGCCGCAAAACGCTGGTGGAGATTCTCACCAGCAAGGGCATCATTGCCTTCGTCATCTTCGCGCTGGTTGTGTTGGGGGGCTACACTACGGTCAATAACGCCATCATGTTGGGCCGCCAGCAAGGTTACGAGCCCCAGCAGCCCATCAAGTTTTCCCACGCCACCCACGCCGGTCTGCAAAAGATCGAATGCCAGTATTGCCACGATGGCGCGCGCCGCTCCAAGCACTCCGTCATTCCGGCGGCCAATACCTGTATGAATTGCCATAACGCTATCAAGGTGGGTTCCAAATACGGTACGGCCGAGCTGACCAAGATCTACGCCTCCATCGGTTACGATCCCAGTTCCGACACTTATATTGAGGATTACGAGCAGATGAGCCGGAAGGAAATCGAGCAAGTCTACAAGAAGTGGATTGCCGATACCTACGTGCAGGAAAACGGCAGCCTGGACGAAGAAGGGGAGGAGCTGATCGAAGAGCAGTGGGAAGGCATTGTCACCTCGTTGACTAACGAGACCAAAAAGCGCATTCCCGGTCCGATCGAATGGGTGCGCATCCACAACTTGCCCGATCACGCTTACTTTAACCACGCCCAGCACGTTACTGTTGGCAAGCTCGAATGCCAAACGTGCCACGGCCCGGTAGAAGAGTGGGAGGTCGTCAAGCAGCATTCACCGCTTTCGATGGGTTGGTGCATCAACTGCCACCGCCAAACGGAGGTGCAATTCACCGAAAACGAATACTACGATTCCTACACCCGTTATCACGAAGAAATTTCCGCGGGTGAGCGCGAAGCGGTGACCGTTGAAGATATCGGCGGTCTCGAATGCCAGAAATGCCACTATTAATAATGGTGGGCTAGCCGGTTGAACCGGAAGGAGTGGGTATCATTTTTTAAGAAAATCCATCGACATCATAAAGATGAAGAACAAACAAAAAAACGACGTCTGGATCGGAGTAGAGCAACTCAACAACGATCCGGAATACCAAAAAGCGATAAATCAGGAGTTTTACGAGTTGCCCGTGGTGGATCAGATGGCGGAAGAGGGGATCGCTCAAGCGCCATCGAGCCGCCGGGATTTCCTCAAATACCTGGGCTTCGGTCTGGGCGCCGCCACCCTCGCGGCTAGTTGCGAAATTCCCGTGAAGCGGGCCGTGCCCTACGTGGTCAAACCCGACGAGATCGTGCCGGGCGTGGCTTCCTACTACGCTTCTTCTTTCGTGAAAGGTGGCGACTACGTGCCGGTGCTGGTCAAAACCCGCGAGGGCCGGCCGATCAAAATAGAAGGCAACAGCCTTTCCAACATCAGCGGCGGCGGCACCAGCGCTCGCGCCCAGGCCTCCGTATTGGAGCTGTACGACACTAGCCGCCTGAGCGGTCCTTGTCCCATTGTTGACGGCAAGCCGGATCTTCCGTCCGACCGCAACGCGCAAGGCCCCACCTGGGAAGACATCGACGCCGAAATTACTTCCCAGCTCACGCCCAATGCGCAAATCCGCATCGTTTCGAACACCATCCTGAGCCCGACGGCCAAAAAGGCCATCGGCGAATTTCAGGCTAAATACTCCAATGCCCGCCTGGTCACCTACGATCCCGTTTCCTGCTCGGCATTGCTGCAGGCTAACGAGGAGAGTTTCGGGGAGGCGGTCATTCCGAACTATCACTTTGACAAAGCGAAAGTGATTGTCGGAATTGAATGCGATTTTCTCGGCACCTGGGTTTCGCCGGTGGAGTTTGCCGCCCAGTACGCCAAGGGAAGAAAGATCGAAGACCCGAAGAACGCGCAAATGTCCCGCCATATCCAGGTGGAAAACAGCATGTCGCTGACGGGTTCCAACGCCGACAACCGCATCCTGGTAAAGCCCTCCGAAATGGGCGCCGCCACCGTCGCACTATACAATGAGGTGGCTCGCCAAACGGGAGACACTACGGTCAGCGGCCCGCAACTGGATGAACAACGGCAGGCCAAATTCCGCAAGCTGGCCGAAGAGCTGCTGGCCCACCGCGGCGAATCACTCGTCGTCTCCGGCTCCAACAATGTCGGTGAACAGGTGCTGGTTAACGCGATCAACGACATGATCGACAGCTATGGCAATACGATGGACTTCGCCGCGCCTTCGCTGCAGCGCCAGGGGCTCGATAGCAACATCCAGGAGCTGATCCGCGAAATGAATCGCGGCCAGGTCGACGCCGTATTCGTTATGGGCGGCGTCAACCCGGCTTACGATCTGCCCAATGCCGGAGAATTCCGCAGCGGGATGGAAAAGGTTGATCTCAAGGTGACCTTCAGCGGCACGCCGGATGAGACCCTGCAACTGTGTGACTTCGCCGCGCCCACCCATCATTATCTGGAGAGCTGGGGAGATGCGGAGCCCAAGCGCAATCACTACAGTTTGGTGCAGCCCACCATCGCGCCGCTTTTCAATACGCGCCAGGCAGAGGAAAGCCTGCTGCGCTGGGCGGAAAGTGAAAATTTGAACACCGAATCCGACCAACCTTATTACGAGTATCTGCAAGCCCACTGGCGGGAAACGTTTTTCGGTCAGCAGGACGCCTTTTCTACCTTCCAGGCTTTCTGGGACAGCGTGGTGCACGACGGCGTCTACGTGGCGGAAATGGTGTCGACGACTACGCTTCCCTTTGCGGGCGACGTTGCGGCGGCCGCCGGCAAGGTGCGCCAGCCAGCCAATGACGGGCTGGAGATTACCTTTTACGAAACTGTCAATATGGGCGGCGGGGAATACGCCAACAACCCCTGGCTGCTGGAAATGCCCGATCCGCTGAACCGCTGCGTATGGGGCAATTACCTCAATATTCCGGTGAGCTGGGAGGGCGGTAATTCCTTCACTTCGCTCCATAACCTCAACCAGCGGGAAGTGTACGGTGAAGCGGATAAGGTAGAGGTTGCCGTGGGCGATCGCAAAAGGGAAGTCACCGCCGTGCGCCAGTTCGGCCAAATGGGCGGCACCGTCAGCCTCGCGCTGGGTTACGGTCGATCCATGACCGGCAAGATGAGCCGGGCCCTGGGCAACCAGGTGGGCGTGGACGTCTACCCCTGGCTGTCGATCGATGATAACGGCAATACCCAATACTATGCTACGGGCGTGCAAGTCTCCGAAAAAGTCGGAACCGAGAAGCAGTTCCCCTGCGTGCAGTATCACCATTCCATGGGGCTCGAAGGCAAAGATCCCGAAACCGGTGACACCATCAACGTCGATGAGAAGACGTCGATGACTCTCACCGAAGGATACCAGGGAGGCATTACCGAGCGCTCGATCATTTTCAAGGGCAATCTGGAAGAAATCGGCGAGCTGGAACATTACATTGAGGAACGCCGCACGGAGGCCGCCAAGCTCAATGATCATACGCTTTATCCCTACGAAGAATATAAGGAGAAGTACTATAGCCAGGGCCACCACTGGGCCATGCATGTCGATTTGAATGCCTGTATCGGTTGCGGCGCCTGCCAGGTGGCCTGTATTGCCGAAAACAACGTGCCGGTAGTCGGCAAGACGGAAGTGGCGCGCCACCACGAGATGACCTGGTTGCGCATCGACCGCTACTTTTACGGGGATTACGAAAACCCCAACGTCGTATACCAGCCGATGATGTGTCAGCACTGCGACAATGCGCCCTGCGAGAACGTTTGCCCGGTAGCCGCTACGAACCACAGTTCGGAAGGCCTTAACCAGATGGCCTACAATCGTTGTATCGGCACGCGCTACTGCGCCAACAACTGCCCCTACAAGGTGCGCCGCTTCAACTGGCTGGATTATACTACGGCGGATATCTTCCCCGCCAACGAATACACCGTCAATGGGGAGGAACTGCCCTTCGGCGCCGACAACCTGACGCGCATGGTGCTTAATCCCGACGTGACCGTCCGCTCGCGCGGCGTCATGGAGAAGTGCAGCTTTTGTGTACAGCGCATTCAGGAGGGCAAGCTTACCGCCAAGCGCGAGGAACGCCGCCTTCGCGACGAAGATGTCAAGACGGCCTGCCAGACCGCCTGTCCGACCGGCGCCATCGTCTTCGGCGACAGCAACCTGGAGGAAGGCCTAGTGGCCAAGCGCATGGGCAGCCCGCTGAATTACCGCGTGCTGGAAGAAACCAACACGCAATCCGCCGTGACCTACTCGGCGAAAGTCAACAATCGCGACGAAGCACTGGACGCATAAAAATATAATTGATCAACCGCCGTGGGGCCGGGCCCCGCGGTCCGTATAATTCGCAAAAAACATGAGTGCAACAGTTTCTCCGATCCGGGAACCGCTAATTACGGGTGGCAAGTCGTACCACCAGATTACCGAGGATATTTGTTCGCCCACGGAGCGCACCCCTAGTGCGGCCTGGATCATTGCCTTTATGTTATCGGCAGGGGTCATGGCGTTTTACGCCTTTTGCGTGGTGTGGACCATTTGGTTTGGCATCGGCACCTGGAACCTTAATCGAACGATTGGCTGGGGTTGGGATATCACCAACTTCGTTTGGTGGATCGGTATTGGTCACGCTGGAACGCTGATCTCCGCTATTCTTTTACTATTTCGCCAGAAATGGCGCACCGGGGTGAACCGGGCGGCGGAAGCCATGACCATTTTTGCAGTGGTTTGCGCCGGGCAATTCCCGCTCATCCACATGGGACGCGCCTGGCTGGCTTTCTTCATTTTTCCGTATCCCAATACGCGCGGCCCCCTCTGGGTGAATTTCAATTCTCCGCTGTTGTGGGACGTTTTCGCCATTTCCACCTACTTTACGGTATCCCTGCTTTTCTGGTATACCGGTTTGGTCCCTGACCTGGCGACGCTTCGCGACCGCGCCAAGGGATTGCGCCGTAAATTGTATGACTTTGTTTCCTTTGGTTGGTCGGGATCGGCCAAGCACTGGCAGCGCTTTGAAAGTTTGTCGTTGGTATTGGCCGGATTGGCCACGCCGCTGGTGCTTTCGGTACACACCATCGTATCCTTTGATTTCGCCACCTCGGTAATTCCGGGCTGGCACACGACCATCTTCCCCCCTTACTTTGTAGCGGGGGCTATCTTTTCGGGATTCGCCATGGTGCAAACCTTGATGATTATTACCCGGAAGGTGCTAAAGCTGGAAGACTACATCACCCTGGCCCATATCGAGAGTATGAACAAGGTGATTCTGCTGACCGGTACGATCGTAGGCACCGCCTACCTTACCGAGCTTTTTGTGGCTTGGTATTCGGGCTACATCTACGAGCAATTTGCCTTTTACAACCGCATCTTCGGTCCCTACTGGTGGGCTTACGTAGGCATGATGACCTGTAACGTGCTTTCCCCCCAGGTGTTCTGGTTCAAGAAGATCCGCCGGAGTATTGTCTGGACGTTCGCCATGTCGATCTTTGTGAATATCGGCATGTGGTTTGAGCGTTTTGTCATTATTGGCAGCACGCTGGCGCGCGATTACCTGCCTTCGAGCTGGAGCTACTACACGCCCAGCTGGGTAGAGATCGGGTTGTTTGTCGGAACCATTGGGTTGTTCTTCTTTCTGTATCTCCTTTTCACCCGCTTGGCGCCCGTAGTGGCGGTGGCCGAAGTGAAGAGCATCCTGAAATCCGCCGGCGATCAATACACCGGCGCCAAAGCGCACCACCAGCAACAAGATGACGTAACGGTGCAGCAGGAAGTGAAGTAAATAAACCAACAGAAACACATTAACCAGATAGGTGATGGAAAATAATAAAAGCAAAGCAGTGCTTTACGGGCTCTATGATGACGAAGAAACCTTATTGACCGCCGTCAAGCGCGCCCGTGCCGAGCACTTACCCATACTCGATGTTTTTACGCCCTTTCCGGTGCACGGTCTGGACCCGGCGATGGGATTGGCGGAGAGTCGTCTTCATATTGCGGGTTTCGTGTACGGCGCCATTGGGTGTCTGTTCGCCTTTTTGTTCATGACTTGGGTCTTCACCGTTGACTGGCCCAGCATATTCGGGGGTAAGCCTTACTTTTCGGCGCCCGCCTTCATTCCGATCACCTTTGAGTTGACGGTTCTCTTTTCGGCCGTCGGCATGGTGGTGTCCTTTTACACGGTTTGCGGGATGGCGCCGGGCATCAAGGCGGCCACCATCGATCCCCGCATTACCGACGACAAGTTCTGCATCGCCTTTGACGCCTCTGCGATTGAGGCGGAGGAAAGCGATCATCTACGTTCTTTCTTCAATAGTACGGGGGCGTTGGAGGTGAACACCAAAGCGTTAGAAAAATAAATTGCAGGGAAGTTTTAAACTGCGTTGTGATGAAAAATAATATCAAGCATATCCTTTTCGCCTTTACCGCTGCAGCCTTAATCTACGCTTGTAAGCCGGCCGAGGGCGATCATCCGGGTAGCGAATACATGCCCGACATGGGCCACTCCATCGCCTACGAGGCGAATACCTACACGCACTACGGGCTGAATACCTGGGACAGCGCCAGCACCTTCCGGTTGAAGGAACTGACGAATCCGCGCCTGCCGGTTGACGGCAGCGTGCCCCGTGGCTACGCCGGCATCTACTTCGCCCAGCAACGCGGCGGCGAAGATGCCCAGGCCGTTATGGATCAACTCAACGGCAAGGGGGATGTCAACAACATTGCGGTGCCCGAAAACGGCCACGTGCCTTATTATTACGAGGACAGCGAGGCCGAGCGCACCCGCGCCACCGAGGAGATCATCGAAAACCCCTTTCCCATTACCGCCGAGGGTCTGGAAAAGGGAGAAGAACTTTATAACATCTTCTGCGCCATCTGTCACGGTGAGACGGGCAACGGCATGGGCTACATCGCATCGGATGACAATCCCAATAAGAAGTACCCGGCCGTGCCGGCCAACCTGC
Organism: uncultured Saprospiraceae bacterium; assembly: GCA_964458135.1. Classification (GTDB taxonomy): domain Bacteria; phylum Bacteroidota; class Bacteroidia; order Chitinophagales; family Saprospiraceae; genus CAYWHT01. The sequence goes on from CAYWHT010000003.1 coordinate 16,187, forward strand.
TGCTGGACGATTACGTATACTCCAGCAACGGCCGCTATTACCACGCCCTGATGTACGGTAAGAACCTGATGGGCGCGTACAAAGACAAAATCAATTACGAAGAACGCTGGCAGGTCATCCACTGGGTGCGCCACCTGCAGGCCCAGGATAAAGAGTTGAAATACAACGAGAACGCCAACACCCTCGAACCTTCATTCGGCACCCCCTTCAGCCAGATAGAGCAAATGGCGACGGTGGAAGAAGGATTGGAGACGCCCGGCGAAATCAACGAACCTTCCGCCGCGGAAGGAGAGTCCGTGAGCGACGATCACGGAGGAATGTCCACCCAAGGCGGTGGCGGCAAATAAAGAACTATAAACAAAAGCAAAACAATGAATTCATTCACTTTCGAGGCCAAACATAAAAGAGTGCTCATTGGATTAATGATCTTGGGGCTGGTTTGTCTGGGAATCACCTTCTTCGTGGATGATCCGCTGCATTCCCGCTTCTGGTCGAACATTCTGCATAATTCAGTATTTTTTACCGGGATCGGTTTCATTTCTCTGTTTATTTTGGCTGCCTTCACCACGGCCTGGGCGGGCTGGCACACGCTGATCAAGAGGGTGTGGGAGGCTTACTCGCTCTTTATGATCCCCGGCCTGGTATTGATGCTAATCATTGCACTGGGGGTTTGGGGCCACTTCCACCATTTGTATCACTGGACGGATGCCGAGGCTGTGTCGACAGACGAGATCCTGCAGGGTAAAGCCGGCTTCCTGAATAAATACTGGTACACCATCGGCACGGTGGCCATCCTAGGTATCTGGATCTTTTTTGCCTGGAAGCTGCGTCAGCTTTCGCTGGATGAAGACAAGCACGGTACGGCCGATTTCCGGCATCACCGTAAAATGCGAATCTATTCGGCGGCCTTTTTGCCGGTTGCCGCCTTTTCCAGCGCCGCCCTGATCTGGCTGTGGCTAATGTCGGTAGATGCCCACTGGTACAGCACCCTTTACGCCTGGTACGTTTCGGCTAGCTGGTTCGTTGCGGCCATCGCTTTGACCATCCTTACCCTGGCTTTCATGAAATCTTTGGGGTATTTCCAGAGGGTTACGGCCGATCACCTGCACGACCTGGGCAAGTACCTGTTTGCTTTCAGCATTTTCTGGACCTATCTGTGGTTCTCCCAGTACATGTTGATCTGGTACGGCAACGTGGGTGAGGAAACGGTCTATTTCCAGGAGCGCCAGCAGAACTATCCGGTAATATTCTACGGAAATCTGGCCCTCAATTTCTTGATGCCGTTTTTCATTTTGATGCGCAACGACACCAAACGCAAGTACGGTACGATGGTCTTCACCGCCGCGATCGTATTCCTGGGCCACTGGATCGACTTTTTCCAGATGATCAAGCCGGGAGTTTATCACACGGCGCAGGAAGTGATGGGGCACGGTAGCCACGGCGGAGCCGACACCGCCGCCGGAGAAGGCGGCCACGGTGCGGTGGAAGCAGCTGCTCACCACGGTTCCGGTTTTGTAGCGGGCTTTACCATTCCCGGTTTGTTGGAGCTGGGCATCATGCTGGGCTTTTTGGCTTTCTTTGCCTACTTCGTATTCGACCGCATGTCCAAAGCGGCTCTGGCGCCCGAAAAAGACCCCTATCTGGGAGAAAGCTTGCACCACCACGTTTAGAAAATATGCTTATTTAGAATATTTCTAAATAGCAGGGTATAGCGATTCTGATGCGGTTCTTTTTGTTATATCGGTAGTAATTTTGAATAAAACTAAGTTAAAAGCATAATGACGGCACTAC
>CAYWHT010000003.1:17987-23279 GCA_964458135.1 uncultured Saprospiraceae bacterium
ATACTAACGCTGATCCTCATTGCGATTATCGTCGTACAGATCGGGAAGGTAACCGAGCTGGCTTCCAAGATTCGCGGCGAGGAAGAGATGCAGGATATCGTCAACCGGCGCCATTCGGCCTTGTTGCTGTTATTCATGGTCGTTTTTTTGGTGGCGGTAAGTATTACGGGCTACCAATACAAGAACTATTTCCTGGGTTTTGGTCCGCAGGAATCGGCCTCGGCCCACGGCGGCTCCATTGACAATATGTTTCAGGTGACGCTCTTTTTCACGGGCGTGGTATTTTTCATTACCCAGGCGCTGTTGTTCTACTTTGCCTATAAATATAAAGGACAAAAGGGGCGACGCGCGGCTTTCATTTCTCACAACAACAATCTGGAGATCATCTGGACGGCCATTCCGGCGGTAGTCATGGCTTTTCTCGTGATTAGCGGTTTGGATGCCTGGAACGAGGTCATGGCCGATGTGGAGCCGGATGAAGAATTCATTGAAGTGGAAGCTACGGGCTATCAGTTTGCCTGGCATCTGCGCTATCCCGGGGAAGATGGCAAGCTCGGTGAGAAGGACTACCGCAACATCAGTGGTCTGAACCCGCTAGGACAAAACTGGGAAGACAAGAAAAATCTCGATGATTTCCATCCCAGCGAGTTGGTGTTGCCGGTAGGTAAGAAAGTGCGGGTGCGCATTACTTCCCGCGACGTGCTCCACAACTTCTACCTGCCCCATTTCCGGGTCAAGATGGACGCGGTGCCCGGCATGCCGACCTACTTCGTATTTACGCCGACCAAAACTACGGAGGAGTACCGTCAGCAACTCAAAGACGAGCCCGAATACCAGGAACCGGTAGATCCAACCGATCCCGAAAGCCCCCAGTTGTGGGAGGATTTCAACTTCGAATTGGCCTGCGCCGAGCTTTGCGGTAAGGGGCACTACAGCATGCAGCGCGACGTGCGCATCGTTACGCAAGAGGAATACGAAGCGTGGAAGGCCGGCCAGTCGTCCTACTACTTTTCTACGATTCGCGGCTCCGACGAAGACCCCTACAAAGACCAATTGTTTGAACAGGAAATTGAAGAACGCCGCCAGGAATTCAGTGATCGTCTCAATGAGGTCATGGATGATGAATCTGAAGACCGCCTGGCCTTCAACAACGTTTCTTTCGAGACCGGTTCGGCCGATTTGGCGCCGATCTCTCAGTACGAGCTCAACTTCCTGGCCGAAACCATGGAACAAAATGCCGACATGAGAGTTGAAATAGCAGGACATACGGACGATACCGGCGAAGAAGAAACCAATCAGGAATTATCCGAAGCGCGGGCCCGGGTGGTTGTTGACTATCTGGTCGAGCAAGGCATCAGCGAAGATCGCCTGCGCGCCGTAGGTTACGGCTCCAGCCGCCCGATTGCCGATAATGCCGACGAAGCCGGCCGGCAGGAGAATCGACGCACCGAATTCCGCATCTTGTAATCTTCGCCGAAGGGCTTAGATTACGCATGAATATATGAACGAACTTTTGTACATTGGTGTTGAAGACCAATAAGTACGTCGCTTTAAAAGGATTGTGAACCACTATAAATCAATCATCTAATGGCTACCACCGTAGAAACCATTGAAAAGAAAGATGAAGAATTGCTGATCGAGGAATTGGGGTACGATGATCATTTTCACGAGCATCACCATGGCGATCAGTATCAGTCGAACTTTATTACGACCTACATATTCAGTCAAGATCACAAGATGATCGCCAAGCAGTTCCTGATTACCGGGATGTTCTGGGCGATTGTCGGGGGGCTGATGTCCTTGGTTTTCCGTTTGCAGCTGGGTTTTCCCGAGGAGAATATGGCCTGGCTCAAGCCTGTGTTGGGTAAATGGATTACCATTTCTGAGGGAGTAGGTTCTCTGGCGCCGGAATTTTACTACGCCCTGGTCACCATGCACGGCACGGTGTTGGTATTCTTTGTACTGACGGCCGGGTTGAGCGGCACCTTCAGTAACTTGTTGATACCCCTGCAGATTGGCGCGCGCGACATGGCTTCGCCGCTGTTGAATATGTTGTCTTACTGGTTCTTCTTTTTGGCGACCGTCGTTATGTTCGCCTCCCTGTTTCTGAATACCGGTCCTTTCGCCGGCGGCTGGACGGCCTATCCGCCGCTCAGTGCGTTACCGCAGGCTTCGTCGGGTTCCGGAGCGGGGATGACCTTATGGGTCGTCGCCCTGGTGTTCTTCGTGGTATCCGTTCTACTAGGCGGCATTAATTACATTACCACGGTATTGAACATGCGCACCAAGGGGATGAGCATGTGGCGCATGCCGCTGACTATTTGGTCGTTCTTCATTACGGCCATCATCGGCCTGCTGTCTTTCCCGGTATTGGTATCCGCCTTTTTCCTGGTAGTGTTTGACCGCAGCTTGGGTACGAGCTTCTTTCTCAGTGAAATTTACATCGGCGGGCAGGCGCTCGATCACGTAGGTGGTAGCCCGGTACTGTATCAGCACCTGTTCTGGTTCCTGGGGCACCCGGAGGTATACATTGTGATTTTGCCGGCGATGGGCATCGTTTCGGAAGTGCTTTCGGTGAGCTCGCGTAAGCCGATTTTCGGATACAAGGCCATGGTTTATTCTATTCTGGCCATTGCGTTCTTGTCGTTTATCGTTTGGGCGCACCACATGTTCATGTCGGGCGTCAATCCCTTCATTTCCAACTTCTTTGTCATTTTCACGCTGATTATCGCGGTGCCTTCCGCGGTGAAGGTATTCAACTGGATCGCCACGCTCTACGGCGGTAACATTCGATTTACCTCGGCGAGCTTGTTCGCCATCGGCTTTGTGTCGATGTTTATTTCCGGTGGTCTGACGGGTATCTTTCTGGGTAACTCGGCTATCGATATTCAGCTGCACGATACTTACTTCGTAGTAGCTCACTTTCACATTGTGATGGGAGTGGCGGCGTTTCTGGGCATGTTTGCCGGTATTTATCACTGGTTCCCCAAGTTGTACAGCCGTTTTATGAATGAAACGCTGGGCAAAATTCACTTCTGGGGCACGCTGGTCGGCGCCTACGCTGTCTTCTGGCCCATGCACTACATCGGCATGGCGGGTGTGCCGCGTCGTTACTACCGTTTCGACTCTTTCGACACCTTCTCGCACTTCGCCGAGATGAACCAGTTTATCACCATTGCGGCTGTTGCCACTTTCGCCTTCCAGTTGTTGTTTGTCGTCAATTTCTTCTACAGCATTTGGTATGGTAAGAAGATGACGAATAAGAACCCCTGGGGCGCCACCACGCTGGAGTGGACGACTCCGGTAGAGGCCGGTCACGGCAACTGGCCCGGCAAATTGCCGACGGTACAGCGTTGGGCTTACGATTACGGGAATAACGGTAAAGAATTTACCCCGCAGATTGAGCCCATGACCGAAGAGGAAAAGGAGCACGCGCACCACTAGTGCTTCGGGAAGTAAGTAAGCGCCTTCGTCTTTGATTTTTAATTTCTTAATGAAAAGGAGGTAATTATTGCCGTAATTACCTCCTTTCAATACGTAATAGGCAGTGTCAATAAAAGCAAGTGTTGCAAAGCCAATTCATCTGGTAGGCCAGAAGATACAAGACTACCGGGCGCTGACGAAGTTTCGGTTGTCCCTGACGGTGGTGTATTCCTCGCTGATGGCTTACCTGATCGCTTCCGCCGGCAGTATCAACTGGTGGGGGGTATTGGTGCTCGGTCTGGGAGGTTATCTGGTTACCGGGGCGGCCAATGCGCTCAATCAGGTGTTGGAAAAAGATTACGACGCTTTGATGAAGCGCACGGCGGAGCGCCCGCTGCCCACCGGCCGGATGACTACTTCCGAAGCGGTGTTGGCGGCCGGACTGATGAGTTTATTCGGCATCACTTTGCTGGCGCTTTTCAACCCCTGGACGGCGCTATTCGGCACGATATCCCTGGTGAGTTACTCGTTTCTTTACACGCCGCTCAAGCGCATCTCTCCCGTAGCGGTGGTTGTTGGGGCGGTGCCCGGCGCCTTGCCGGCGCTGATCGGCGTTGTAGCGGCTACTGGGGCCATTACGCCGCTGGCGCTGGCGCTGTTCGCCTTGCAATTTTTTTGGCAGTTTCCTCATTTCTGGTCTATTGCCTGGCTTTCGCACGATGATTACCACCGGGCGGGGTACCGGCTTTTGCCCTCGGCCCACGGTCAACGGGATCGCAATACGGGTTTGCAATCCTTTATTTACGCTTTATTGTTGCTGCCCATTGCCGTCACGCCTTACCTGCTGGGCGTTACCGGGCTGGTTTCGGGGGTCTTGGTTTTACTATTGTGCCTGGGGTACGCGCTGATGAGCTGGAAGTTTTACGCCCGCAACAACCGCAAGGCGGCTCTGGGGCTGATGTTTTACTCCTTCTTTTTCATTCCGGTGAGTTTGCTAGTGTTTTTTATCGATAAAATTTAATTTGGATCAATAATATGGATATATCCGTGTCGCAACAATACAGTAGAAGTAAGATTCATCCGAAGAAATTCGCGCTTTGGATTGCTTGCGCCAGCATGATGATGATGTTTTTCGCTTTTACGAGCGCTTACATCGTGCGTCAGGCGGCGGGCAATTGGTTGGAGTTCCGGTTGCCGGATATTTTCTTTTACAATACGATCGTCATCCTGCTGAGCAGCATTACGCTGCACACTTCCTACCTGGCTTTTCGCCGGGGTCATGCCCGCTTTTACCGCGGTTTTATGGTGGCGACGCTAATATTAGGGCTGACTTTCTTAGTTTTGCAGTACCAAGGCTGGCTGGCGCTACAGGATATTGGTATCGGGCTGACGACGAATCCTTCGGGCTCCTTCGTCTACGTCATCTCCGGGGTGCACGCCGCGCACCTACTGGGGGGCATCGGCGCCCTGATCATTGCGCTCATCCACGCTTTTTGGCTGAAGCTGCGGGTCAATCCGGTGCGGAAACTCCGTTTTGAACTGACGCTGACCTTCTGGCACTTTGTGGATTTTCTCTGGGTCTATCTGCTGGTATTTTTCGTCCTGCAGGGTTAGGGCCCGGGAAAGGTCTTATTCTTAAGCAAACAAAAAAACAAAATACAATTCAAAACTGATGGCGACTACAGATACGGTAACCCAACAGAACGTAGAGTATAAGGAGCAAGGAGATGATTGGGACGGTGGGAAAAGACCCTTCCGGGTGAGTTACGGCAAGCTGATGATGTGGTATTTCCTACTCTCCGATGCGTTCACTTTTGCCGGTTTTTTGATTTCTTACGGCGCTTTGCGTTTTAGCAGTCCCTCCTGGCC
>CAYWHT010000004.1:0-22669 GCA_964458135.1 uncultured Saprospiraceae bacterium
CCATTACGGATGAAGAAGGGTGTAAAACCTCCTGTTCTATCACCATCGGTCTGCTGGTGCAGTTGGAATGCAAGGTGGAGCTCTTAGAAGACATCAGCTGCCAGGGCGGTAGCGACGGCAAAGCGAAAGTTACCGTGACCGGCGGCGGCAATCAATACAGCTACGAGTGGGATAACGGCGAAACCACCCAAACCGCCACCATGCTGGATAGCGGAGAGCATTCCGTCACCGTCACCGACGAAAACGGCTGCACCACCTCCTGTAGCGTATTCGTCCCGGAACCAGAAGCTAGCATCGTATGCCCCGATGATCTCACGCTCGATTGCGGCGATCCCGATAACGACGCCATCATTCAGGACTGGCTCAACAGCGCCAAAGTCATCAACGCCTGCGAAGACGCAGAAATCAAGAATGACTACGACAAGCAGGCTTTCGCGGGCAAATGTGTCGAATCGGAAGTGATCACCTTCACTTACCACATTCCCGGCACGGATGAAGTCCTCACCTGTCAGGCCAAACTGACCATCATTGACGATGAGGCGCCCGAAATCGTCTGTCCCCCGGATCTACTACTCGATTGCAAGGCCGATTTGCCAAAACCCGACTTTGGCGGTGGCGCCGTATCCGATAATTGCTCCGAACCGGGTGAAAAGGTGTGCGACACCGACTACAGCGATTGCGCGGCAAGCTCCTTCCTGGGACGAGTCGACAATCCGGATGGCTCGGTCACCTATCGCTTTGAGGTTAAGAATACCTGCAGCGTACCCCTCTCTTACGTCGAATTTGCGCTGCCGGAGGGCGCCCAGGTGCTGGATCGCCCCGACGGCTCCACCTACGTGGGCTCGCAGGGGGTTTACAAGATCAAGCGCCCCGGCGCCGGCAATTATTACAACTACCTACGCTTCACGGCGCAGGGGGAAGGCATCAGCAATTACCAGTCGGATATCTTCACCTTCACCCTGCCCGGAACGGTTAGCTACGACGAAGCTTTTGTCTACGTTAAAATCGGGGTTTGCCGCTACTGCCTCCACCTGTCTACCTACTGCACTTACGAAGAAAACAGCGGTGGCCTAACCGTAGAGTGGGTCGGCGATGAATACAACGACGCCAGCGGGTGCGGAGAAGACACCATCGTTGTGCGCCGCAAATACCGCGCTACGGATGCCTGTGGCAATACGTCTTACTGTTACCAAAAGATCAAGTTTGAACCCGACAACCAGAGCCCGGTACTCATTCCGAAGACCGAGGAATTAAAAGAGCTGGAATCCGGAGACACGCTGGTCGTGGAGTGCCAGAGCCCTCACGATCCGGCCGTTGCGGGCCCGCGCTTCACCAAGCACGATATGAAAGCCGAAGATGATTGCGGCAAGCCCTGGCTCAGCTTCACCGATTACATCATTGCGGAGGGGGATTGCGAGAAGGATGGCTTTTTCTATCTGACCCGCTGCGCCTGGAAAGCTACTGATGATTGTGGTAACGTCACCGAATTCGTACTCTACTCCAAGGTGGTCGATAACACGGCGCCCCAGTTTACCAATCTGCCGCCGGAGAAAGCCTATGTCGATTGCGAAGACCTGGCTACGCCTCCCCAGTTGTCCGCTACCGATGCTTGCAGCGGGCGCCGGGTGGATTACGAAGAAGAGTGGCTCGACGACTACGTCTGCAACGATAACCAACCGGACCTGCTTCGCAAGTGGACGGCGGTTGACGGCTGCGGCAACACCAATACCTTTACCCAAAAGGTGTTTGTGGTGGATAACGAAAAACCACGAGCCCGCTTCCGCACCAACACGCCCTACGGCTACCTGAGCAACGGTTCTATCTTATCGCTGACCTGCGGCGAAGTAGAAGACCTCCTCGCCGATGCCGAGCAATTGGTTACGGTCTCCGACAACTGCGATGATCAGCCTTCTCTGGAGGTTAAGACCGAACAAACCGGCAGCATCATCTGCGGTAACGCCTGGGGATACGGGAATGAACCCAACCTCAAATTGACCTGGGTCGTTACGGATCAGTGCGGAAATGTATTTGACGACCTGGCGATTTACGTCAAGGCAACCGATAACGAGCCCCCGGTCATCCATAACGCACCACCCGACATTTGTGTCACGGAACTTCCGGAGCCCCCCGCCGATGTATACGCCACGGATCTGTGCAGCGAAGCCCAGCTAACCTTCACCGAAACCGGCCCGACCTCCGGCCGCTCCGGCGAACAGATTGTGGAAAGGATTTGGACCGCTACCGACGGATGCGGCAACACCACCCGGGTGACCCAAAAAATTCGCATCACACCGATGGCGCCACAAATCACGCTCCGGCTGAATCCCGAAACAACGCCCTGTAATTCGCGCACCAATACCCTCTACGCCGAAGTCAGCGGCGGTCAGCGGCCTTACACCTACCAATGGGTGCAAACTTCCGGAGATGCTCAAATCACTTCCGGAGACGAACGCAACGTACTCACCTTCAGCTTCAACGGTCAGGACAGTCGCTTCTTTGTACTGGTCACGGATCAAAGCGGATGTACGGCCTACGCTTCTATTACGGTTTCCTGCGGTCAAGGCCCCGGCGAAGGAGAAGATCCGGATGAGGGCGACGATCCGGATCAGGGAGAAGATTCCGACGAAGAAGAAAAGCCGGGGGAGGAAGAAGATTCCGGCGAGGAGGGTGACGAAGAAGATGGCGAAGACGAAGGCGAGGCTGGAGTCGTAGCCATCGAAAACCTTCCGGAAGATAGATGCTACGGCATGCTGCCCCCTTTCCCCGACAGTGTTCGGGCGACGAGCGAGTGCGGCATCCTGGAACTAACGGTTTCCGACCACGATACCGTCGTTACCAATAAGCTGGGCGGTTTCCAGGTGACGCGCACCTGGCAGGCGGTGGACTCCTGCGGCAACACGGCCGACAGCAGCCGGGTCATTACGGTAATCGCCGACGGCCCCGTCGCCGAAATGCGCTACACGCCCGAATCGCCTTACTGCGAGCGGAGCTCCAACCAAGTCGTTGCCACCGTGACCGGCGGCCAGCGTCCGTACACCTACGATTGGCGGGTTGTTTCGGGCGACATCCAATTCCAGACGCCTTCCGACAACAACTTTGCCGTATTCTACCTAGGGCCCAAGACCGAAGAAGAGGAAGAAGCAGCGGTGCTGGAGTTCGTTGTCGAAGATGCCGACGGCTGTCTCGCAATCGTCCGCGACACCCTGAGCTGTCAGGAAAGCGGTGGGCGCGGACGCGGACGCAGAAGGGCGGCTCAAAACCCTTCCACCGAGCAGCGCCATGATCTGGAGCAGCGGCAGGAAGACAAAGCGGAAAGCTTACCCTCCGCGACCGGACAGCCTCCGGCAACGCAAAAAGCTACTCCCCGCGTCGACCTCTGGCCCAACCCGGCCCAGTCCAGAATATTCCTGAACCTGAACGGCTACGCCGGGCAATCCGGAAAAGTAGAGCTCTACAACGCCCAGGGCGCCCTGTCGGCACGCCAGGAACTCGACCTCATTCCCACCGAACCGGTTCGACTCGATATCGCCCAATTCCAGAACGGCTTGTATCTGGTCGTCATCCGGATCGAGGGCGAAGAGCTTCCGGTGACGAAGCGATTGATCATTGGAAACGGTTACTGATAAAACGATTGAAGGGACGACCGGTGGGCAGGCTGCCTACCGGTCGTCTAATTCTTCCAGCGCTTCCTCCCTAAAACTGTCCACTGCCTGATTCCGGCGTACAAATCCACACCATTGGCAGTCCGGCTTACCACAACCCCTAAAAAAATCGTGCTCAACGATACGGCGGTGGGTTTCGCGAATCCACTTGCGCAGCAAGGCTACCCCATCCGCACCGAAAACCACTTCTTTTTCGACGAACATCCCATCGGTATCGGGTTCCAGGAAAGAGACGATTCCGGATCGGGCGCTTCGGCCTTCCCGGCTGTATGCCTCGAATAGCAGTTTATAGAAATACAACTGGCGCCAGTAAGACCCGCCCTGGGGCTGAGCGGCGGTTGGTGGGCGCAACTTAGCGGCGCGGTGGCGCCCCGTCTTGTAATCCACAATGCGGGCCAAACCGCCTTCCAGCAGCTCTACCTTGTCGATGGCGCCGGTTAGGGGAACTCCTTCCACGCTGACATTACGCACGTTCAGCTCCACTTTGACCCGGCGATGCCAGCTGCGAATATTGCGGCGGTAATATTGCGCCAGATAACGCCGCCCCATATCCAGCTTCTGCCGGTAAACATTGGGGGTAAGGTAGGCCCGCTGCTGCTCGAGTTCTTGTTCGAATAGCCGTAGGAATGCTGCTTCATCCGGAAATTGTTGCTGTTCCGATTGCATCATGCGTTCGAACAAGCGCTGCAGGGCACGGTGGGCGGCCATCCCGTAACTGGCTGCTTCGCTTTGCACGACGGGTGCGCGCAACACGTATTCGTAGTAGAATGACAGGGGGCATCGCAGATAGGTGTTCAGTGCGGAAATACTCAGGGTGAACCCCTGGAGGAGCTCATCGAGCAGCTCGGCCCCCGGCCTTTCAAGGGTTGGGGGCTTGGCTTCGGTCAGCTGTAGCTGTTGAACCTCCGTCATCTGCGCTTCGGAAAGTTTCCGGCTGCTCTCTTCGACGCAACCGCTTTCCTGCAGCTCGTCGAGGAAACGGGTGCGCCGAAGTTCTTTACCCTTGGCATCCGCCCGGCTAAAAGAACATTGCAGGAAGGATTTCGCCCGGGTAATAGCTACGTAGAAAAGGCGCCTGCGTGCTTCCATGGCGTCTGCTTCACCGGAGTGGGTAAGGGTGTCGGGCAACTTAAAGCGGTAATTTCCCCTTTTGCCCGAAGGCTCCCAGTAGTCTTGCACGCAATCGATCAGATAAACGCGCCGGAATTCCAGCCCTTTGGCGGAATGCGCGGTGAGGAGTTGCACGCCACCCTCGGCGGTGCTTACGCGCTGTAGTTCCAGGGGCAGCCGATTGGCCTCCATGCGGTCGAGGAGCCGCAGCAGCTCGGTGATGCTTAGCCGGGGCCGCCGTTCGCTCTCCCGCCGTACAAAATCGACAAAGGTGTGCAGCACCTGCAGCCGCCAGGACGTTTCGGGCCCTTCCAGCACGTAGCGTAGCATGCCGCTGCGGTTGATCAGCTTTTCGAGGAACGGTAGGATAGAACGGCCGGCCAGCTCACTCAGCAGTTCTTCCAATAAGGCGGCTAATTCCGTAAAGGGCCGGGCATCGGTAAGGCCGGCGGCCTGCAAAATGGAAGCATCCCGCAGCAGATCCCGCCAAAAGGGTTTTGTGGCGGCGGGCTGCCGGGCCATATACAGGCTGACCTTGGCCAGATCGGCCGCCGGCAACCTAAAAAAGGGGAAATGCAAGATGCGAAACAGTAAATGGGCGCCACGGTGGGGAGCGCGGAATTCCGTATCGAGGTATTCCAACAGTTCCCGCAAGTTGTCGATCAGCGGCAAGTGCAGGATGTTCACGCTACGCCGCGTGGCATAGGGCAATCCTTTTTTCTCCAGCAAATCGATCAGCCGCCCTGCTTGCCGGTGACGCGCATATATGACCGCCGTATCCTCCAGCGTTCCGTGTTTCCGGTAGTGCTTTTCCAAATCCAACAACAGCCCTGCATCTTCCTGCAAGCGGTTGGGATACTCCACCAGCTTCGGCGCCAGGGAAGAGCCGGCAAAGTCAGCGTGACGGGCCGTAAGGTATTTTTCCAGCCCCGTTTCCCGCAGGCTGTTGACGATGCGTTCTTCATTGTGCCGGATAAGGGCGCGCGAGCTATCGAGGATGATTTGAGAGGAGCGGTAATTGTCGCCCAGCACGACCATCCGCAAGTCATCGCGGTAGGCGTCGTAAAAATCGGTGAGGTTTTTCAGGCGGGCGCCCTGAAATTCGAAGATGGATTGGTCATCATCCCCGACGATGAAAATATTGGGTTTTTCCCAAAAACCAATGAGCTGTTGAATGATGGCGTTTTGTGCGCCATTGGTATCCTGATATTCATCTACTAAAAAATATAAATATTGCTCCTGGTAGGTGCGTAGTAGAAAGTCATCCTGCTCGAAGGCGCGGAGCACCCACAGGATCATGTCGTCGTAATCATAGCGCTGGTGCTGTCGCATGGCGGATTCGTAGGCCGGGTATAGGCGGACGGCGGCGCGCAGCCGCTCCGTGCGACGCCGGGCGTCCTCCAGCTTGGCCTGCTTGATATCTCCCTTTTTAAATTCACGAGTATTGCGCTGGTAGATATACTCCCGCCGCTGAGGAAGGTCGGCCAAAAAGGCGTCGATACATTCCTCCACGTAGGCGACCGACCAGTTCTCCGTCTTCATGCGCTTGAACAGATCGTAGAGATGGGCTTCGTAGAAATAAATATCGGAACGCCCCCGTCGCAACGGATGCTCGAGATCCAGGTTGTCGATGAGCCGGCGAATAATTTCCACCCTTTCTAGTGCGCTGAGGGGCTCCAATTCGCGTTGTCCAAAGCGTTCCAGATTATCCTGGATGATGCTATTGCAAAAGGAGTGGAAAGTATAGATGTGCACCCGGTGCGCTTCCGGCCCGATGAAAGTGAGCAGCCGGTCGCGCATGGCCCGCACCCCCGAGTCGGTAAAGGTCAGGCAGAGAATATTGTGGGCCTGGGCGTCGGTTTCCATCAGGATGCGGCCGATGCGGGCGGCCAGGATGTGGGTTTTACCGGTGCCCGGCCCCGCGAGCACGAGTACCGGCCCTTCAGTTTGGTCAACCGCCGCCCGCTGTGCCGCGTTGAGCTGTCGGAGCGTTTGTCGAAAAGCTTGATTGTATTGATGGCGGCTGGACCGGTATCCGGGCATTTAATGAAATTTTACGCTTCCCGGAAATTTACGAAAAGGGGGGAGAAAAGGAAAGGGTGATCAAACTTCGGCCTCTTTCCGGAGCAAGTCCATATCCCGGATTAGCAGACGCCGGCGGTCAAAGACCAGGACGTTTTTATTGCGCAATTCGTTGAGCACCGTCGTTACGGTTTGTCGGGAGGTAGCGGTGAGGTTGGCAATTTCCTGGTGGGTCATGAATTTGCGCACCAGCATTTCATAACCGACGCGCTGGCCTTTCTTTTCGGCGAGCTCGCGCAGGAATTCGATGATCCGGGTGCGGGAATCTTTGAAGACGAGCGCTTCCAATCGCTGCTCCATCTCCAATACCCGGGAGCCCATGATTTTCATGAGGAAAAGACTCAGGCCGTTGTGATCCCGCATCATACCCTTCAAATCATTTACCGACATGACGCAGAGCGTGGCGTCTTCCATGGCGTAGGCAAAGTCCCGGCGCTTATCTTCACCGATCAGGGCTAATTCCCCAAATACCTCTCCCTTGTTGAGGATGGCTTTGGTGATCTCCTTGCCGGATTCACCGTAGGTGCCGATTTTCACCCTGCCGTCACTGATGAAGTAGATTTTATCGGAATGCTCTTCGGGAAGGTAGATGTACTCCCCTTTGCGGTATTGGCGGTGGGTATGCTGATTCAGGTCCCCGCGGCCGACTTTTTTGGGACAAAAAATCCCGTTGACGTCGATGTTTTCAAGGAACCATAAGGACTGTTCATTCATGGCTCGTCCAAAGTTTGGTTTTAAAGAACTCCTGTAAAAGAACGTATGGCCGCAAAGCCAGTTTTAGCATTCATCGTTTAAACATTGGTTATTGTCTTGGGGCTAACAATTTCCATGATTGGCCGTTATTCCTCATCGAAGCGGAGCCCCAGGCGCTGTTGCATTTCCCGGATCAGGGGATTGACTTCTTCCAGTTTCCTGAAGCGCTCTTTGTTGGTCAGCGGTTTACGCGGTTTCGGGGTCTTGGGCGCTTTTTCTTTATCAAGGATCACCTTCATCCTGAGATCCGGTGCTTTGAGCGCTTTTTTCAGGAAATACAGGAGGCTGGCTTCCGCTTGCAGGGCGCTTTGGGTTACGGACGTGCCCACCCTTGCGATCACGGTGCGGTTTTCGAACTCCAGGCTCGCCTGTTGCAAGCAACTTTTGACAAAGTCTCCGTCGACTTTTTCCCGGTACGCTTTCCAGCTGTGCTGGATATCTTCCAGGGTAAGATCCTGATTGACGACCTCATCGCCGGCTTCTTGCCGCAGTTGTTGGTGTAAGTCATCCAGATTGACTTTCTGATAGCCGTGCTTTTGGGTGCCCTTTAAGCGGGCGTGTCCCGCTTCGGGTTCGGGTGCCGGTTTTGTCGATGGCGATGCGGAGGGGGTAACCGGAGTGTTTTTTTCCGTTTCGGCATGTGGCGTTCGATCGGTGACGGGCGCCGATTCCGGAGCGGAGGGCGTTGTTTTCGGTGGTGGAGCGGTATGGCTTTCGTGCTCGGCCGTGGCGGGCGCATCAGCGGGGGGATTTTGCGCGGCCAGGTTGCGCTCCGGTGCTTCTACGCTTGGGTCAGCCGTTTTTTTTTCCGCGGCGGCGAAAGTGTTTTCATTCCATTGAACGGCCCGGTTGATGAAGGTCATCCTGATGAGCGCCATTTCTACGTGCAACCGCTTGTTGCGGGCCATTTTGTAGTTGACGTCACATTCATTGGCTAGATTCAGGGCGGTAAGTAATAAGGAAGGCCGGATCAGGCGGGCTTGTTCCAGGTAGCGCTGGCGCAGGCTCTCGCTGAGTTCCAACAAGTCCAGGGTTTGTTCGTCCTGACTGACCAGCAGGTTGCGCAGGTGCCCGGCGAGGCCGTTCATAAAGAGATCCGGATCGAAACCGAGGCGGATGGTTTGGTCGAGCAGCAGGAGCATTTGCGAGACGTCTTCGGTCAGCAGCGCGTCAACGGCCTGAAAAAAATAGTCGTAATCCAGGACGTTGAGGTTGTCGATAATGTCCTGGTAAGTGATTTTCTGCCCGGAGAAGGCGACCATCCGGTCGAGTATCGAAAGGCTGTCGCGCAGGGCGCCGTCGGCTTTTTGGGCGATGACGTGCAGGGCTTCCGGATCGGCTTCGATATGTTCCTGCGTACAAATATGTTGCAGATGAGCCGCCATTTCCGGTACCTGGATGCGCTTGAAATCGTAAATCTGGCAGCGGGAAAGGATGGTGGGAATAATCTTGTGCTTTTCGGTGGTGGCGAGGATGAAAAGCGCGTAAGGGGGCGGTTCTTCCAGGGTTTTCAGAAAAGCATTGAAGGCCTGCTGCGAGAGCATGTGAACCTCATCGATGATGAATATTTTGTACCGCCCCTGCTGAGGCTGAAAGCGCACTTGCTCGATAAGCGCCCGGATGTGCTCAACGCTGTTATTGGAGGCGGCGTCGAGCTCGGTGATGTTAAAGGTGGCGTGCTGGTTGAAAGACTGGCAGGAAGGGCATTCATCGCAAGGCTCGTAGTCATCTCTTACGTTTTCGCAGTTGAGCACCTTGGCCAGGATGCGGGCGCAAGTCGTCTTGCCCACGCCGCGGGGGCCGCAAAACAAGAAGGCGTGCGCCAGCTGATCTTGTTGCAAGGCGTTTTTTAAGGTGCGCGTGACGTGTTGCTGGCCGACGACCTCTTCGAATCGACGGGGGCGATATTTGCGGGCGGAGACAACGTACTTGCTCATGAAAAGACTTCTCCTCGGTTTATTTTGTTATTGAGATCGTGTTTTTGCCAAAGTCGGGCTTTAAAGGTACAAAAATAAAAAGGGCGGGTAAAGCCGGCCGGTTGATTTGCGATAGCGCAAGCGGAGGGTAAATTTTGGAGCGCCCGTAAAACAAGTGGTGCGCGCCATCAATTTTATGGTTAGTGGTTAGAAGGCCTTTCACCGCGCTTTTCCCATTATCTTTGGGGGCGAACCTACAGATCACACCATAAAAAACACGTACATGAAAATAGCCGTCGCACAATTAAACTTCCACATCGGTAATTTTGAAGGCAATCTGGCCAAGATGCTGCGGGCAGTAGATACCGCCAAAGATCAGGGCGCTGACCTGGTCTGCTTTAGCGAGCTGGCCACCTGCGGATATCCGCCCCGCGATTTTTTGGAATTTGACGATTTCATCCGGCTTTCCAAAGAATGCGTGCAGGAACTGGCCCGCGCCGCCCGGGGTATCGCCATCATCGTCGGTTCGCCCTCCAAAAACCCGGAGGTGGAGGGCAAGGATCTGTACAATTCGGCTTATTTTCTAGCCGACGGGCAGATCCAGCAGGTGCAGCACAAGGCGCTATTGCCCACTTACGATATCTTTGACGAATACCGCTACTTTGAACCCGCTGCCGAATTTCGGGTCGTGGAGTTCAAGGGCAAGCGCATTGCCCTGACCGTTTGCGAGGACCTTTGGAACCTGGGCAACGAGAACCCCATCTATACGGAGGTGCCGATGGACCGGCTCATGGAGCAGCAGCCCGATCTGATGATCAACATCTCGGCCTCCCCTTTCGCCTGGGATCACACGGCTGACCGCTTGCGGGTATTGCGCGCCAACGTGGAGCGCTACGGCTTGCCGCTCTTCTACGTCAATCACTGCGGCGCCCAAACGGAAATCCTCTTTGACGGTGGTTCCGTTATCATGGCCCCCGACGGTAAGATCTACGAGGAGTTGCCTTATTTCGAAGAGTTGGTGCAGACCTACGAGCTCGATCAAGTTGAGCGGGGAGCGCCGGGAAGAGAGCAACCTAAGGATAAGATGAAACTCATCCACGACGGCCTGCTCATGGGTATCCGGGATTATTTCGGCAAGTTGGGATTCCACAGGGCGATCCTCGGTCTTTCCGGCGGCATCGATTCGGCCGTAGGCGCCGTGCTCGCCGCCCGGGCGCTAGGCCCCGAAAACCTGCGCGTCCTGCTGATGCCGTCCCAGTTCTCTTCCGATCATTCGGTGAACGACGCCCGGGAACTGGCCGAAAACCTCGCCGTTCAGTACGACATCATTCCCATTGAAACAATTTACAACACCTTCGATGAGGCGCTGCGCCCCCATTTCTGGGCGCAGGATTTCAATATCGCCGAAGAAAACCTACAGGCCCGCTCCCGCGCCATGCTGTTGATGGCTTTTTCCAATAAGTACGGCAATATCCTGCTCAATACCGGCAATAAGAGTGAAATCGCGGTCGGTTACAGCACGCTCTACGGCGACATGTGCGGCGGCATTTCGGTTATCGGCGATCTGTACAAAACGGAGGTTTATGAATTGGCCGACTACATCAACCAGACCGGCTCGCCCGTCCTACCGGAACATATCATAAATAAAGCGCCTTCGGCCGAATTGCGTCCCGACCAAAAAGATACCGACTCGCTGCCGCCCTACCCCGTGCTGGACCAAATCCTTTATCAGTATATCGAAAGGCGGGAAGACCCCCAGGACATCATCGCCATGGGACATGACGAAAACACCGTTCGCAAAGTGCTCCGCCTCGTTAATATCAACGAATTTAAGCGCCACCAAACACCACCGATACTGCGAGTTTCCAGTAAGGCCTTCGGCATGGGGCGGCGGATGCCGATTGTGGGGAAGTACCTGGCTTAGCGGCCTGCGATAATTACACTATGGGAGATTTTTGGTAAAATGGAACTTGGGGCCTTGTTTTCTGCTTTATAATTAGGGTCTGTCCATCCAAATTTGTGAATGCGGACTTGGCAGACTGTAGAAACCTCCGGTCGCTTTGAAACTACGATTAGACATTCTTTTCTGGTCATTCGCTTTATTCTGGCTTTCGCTGGCGGGCTGCACGGCTGCCCCGGAGCAGGCGGATCTTAGGGTCAATGACCAGTATCTCAACGATTGTTACGGGCAAGTCCGGCTGGCGGACGGCAGCACGCTAGGCGTGTTGCGCCCGGAGCGGGGCAAGACCAGTGTGTCGGATGCCGCGCGGGGCGTCTTGTACTATTTGCGCCGGTACGAAATGCGGAGAGACTCAGGCGCACTTGTCCGGTCCAGGGAGTTGCTGCGTTTTATATTACACATGCAAGCTGACAATGGTTATTTTTTCAATCATCTGGAAGCGGATGGCCGCATTGATCCGGCCGGGCTGGATAGCCGGCCTCTGTTGCGAGCCTGGACGCTCTACGCCTTTCAAGCCCTGGGTAAAGGGCGCCTTCTGCTGCCGGATGGCGAAGAAGCCCTGCGCGAGGAGGTTGCCGCCGCCCAGCGCAGGACGGCCAGGGCGATTATTCGCGATCAGAGGGGGGAGCGGTCCACCAGCCGGCAGCCCGGTGGTCTGACCTTGCCCCGGTGGCTGCCCCGGGAAAATGACGCCCAACTGGCCGCCCTGGCCGTAATCGGCATGGCCGACTATCTGGCTTTGGTGGATGACCCGGCAGCAGCACGCTGTATGGAAAGTTTGGTTAAGGGGATACTGTTGATGCAAATCCGGCAGAAGGGCCATTTTCCGGGTGGGGCCTTTCTGAGCAAGGCCAACGTTTGGCGCAAGGCCAACAATTTACAAGCCTACGCCCTGTTACGCGCCTACGCCATCGTCAATAAGCCCAGTTGGGCGGAGGCCGCGCTGCGGGAAATCCGGGATTTTTACCCGCAATTAAGGGGTTTTAATGCTTACCGCTCTTTCCGGTACGAACGCAACGCCCTGGATACCTTTGATCTGCTCGGCAAGCAGCATTACCCCCAAACCGCCGCCGGCATAAGGCCCATGGTCTGGGCCTGCCACGAAGCGTACCGCCTCACCGGCGACATTCGCTACCAGCGTCAGGCCCGGGATAATGCCCGTTGGTTTGAGGGCGCCAACCCGGCGTCCGCCCTCATGTATAATCCGAAGACCGGTATGGCCTACCACTCCATCCGCGATGCCGGCCAGGTGCGTTGGGAAGGGGACCTGGACGCCACGCTGGAAATGATGTTAAGCCTGCAGAAGTTGGAAGCAGGTTGAGCGGGCTATACCTTGCACATCGCCGTAATAATGGCTATCATTGTTTTTTATAGTTCGCCAAGTTAGCATTCACAAATTTTGGGTTGGCAGACTATAATCTAATGCGGGAAAATACGCTCCCACAGTTATCGTCAAGAACTATTGAATAAATCCAAATATTTTTTTAATCCTCCGGGATTAGTTTTACCATTTGACCAAACGCATTTTCATGGCCGATAATAAAGTCATCTTTTCTATGGAGGGGGTGTCGAAGACTTATCCCCCGAATAAGCAAGTGTTGAATAATATCTGGTTGAGTTTTTTCTACGGCGCCAAAATTGGGGTGCTCGGACTCAACGGCTCGGGTAAGTCCACCCTGTTGCGCATCATCGCCGGGGAGGAACCGAATTATGAGGGGCACATTTATTTCGACGGCGATTACCGCATCGGTTATCTTCAGCAGGAGCCGGAACTGGATGCCGACAAGACGGTCCGGCAGGTCGTGGAAGAAGGGGTGCGGGAAACGATCGAGTTGCTCAACGAGTACGAAGATATCAACGCCCAACTCGCCGAGCCGATGGACGATGTGGAAATGATGAAACTCATCGAACGCCAGGGCGAGCTTATGGAATTGCTGGAACACCAGAACGCCTGGGAAATCGACCACCGCCTCAACACCGCCATGGAGGCCCTGCGGTGTCCGCCCGAAGATCAGCCCGTAGATGTGCTTTCCGGCGGGGAGCGCCGCCGCGTAGCGCTTGCTCGCCTGTTGCTTAGCGATCCGGATATTTTGTTGCTGGACGAGCCCACCAACCACCTGGATGCCGAATCGGTCGACTGGCTGGAGCAGTATCTGCAAAACTTTCCCGGTACGGTCATCGCCGTCACCCACGACCGCTATTTCCTCGACAACGTAGCGGGCTGGATTCTCGAGCTCGACCGCGGCGAAGGCATCCCCTGGAACGGCAATTACTCTTCCTGGCTGGAACAAAAAGCCAAACGCCTGGAGCAGGAAGAAAAGGCCGAAAGTAAGCGCCGCAAAACCCTTCAACGGGAGTTGGACTGGATCCGGATGGCCCCCAAAGCTAAACAGGCTAAAGGGAAAGCCCGTCTGAACGCCTACGATAAGCTCGCCAGCGAAGAGACCAAGGAAAAGGAAGCCAAGCTGGAGTTGTTTATCCCCAACGGCCCCCGTCTGGGCGACCAGGTCATCGATGCCGAAAACCTGACCAAGGGCTACGAAAAAAGGCTCCTCATCGACCACCTCGACTTCAGTATCCCGAAAAATGCCATCATCGGCATTATCGGCCCCAACGGCGTCGGGAAGAGTACGCTGTTCCGCATGATTATGGGCCGGGAAGCCCCCGACGAGGGCAAGATCACCATTGGCGATACGGTAAGACTATCTTACGTCGATCAAAGCCATGAGCAACTGCAGGATCCCGAAAAGACGGTCTACGAGGTTGTTTCGGGGGGAGAAGACGAGATCACCGTCGGTAAAACCAGCGTAAACGCCCGCGCCTATCTGAGTAAATTCAACTTTTCGGGCACCGAACAACAGAAGAAGGTAGGCGCCCTTTCGGGTGGGGAACGCAACCGCGTACACCTGGCCATGACCCTGCGCGAGGGCGGCAATGTGCTGCTGCTGGACGAACCCACCAACGACATCGACGTCAACACCCTGCGTGCTCTGGAAGATGCTCTGGAAGAATTCGCCGGCTGCGCTCTCATCATCTCCCACGACCGCTGGTTTATCGATCGCTTGGCCACCCACGTGCTGGCCTTTGAAGGCGACTCGCAAGTCACCTTCTTTGAGGGCAACTTCTCCGATTACCTGGAAGCTTATCGCAAACGAGTGGGCGAGGATACGCCAAAACGGCCCCGCTTTAAGAATGTGATTAATCGTTAAGTCAGGAGAAAACCGCTACCTTTACCCATCATATTCCCTCGACAACCAAAGCGCAGGCATGAGCCACCAAAAACTGTATGAAACCTGGCTGGAAAGACGGCGTAAGGGTGAGAAGCAATTCATCGTACTCATTGATCCCGATAAAACTAAAGGAAATGCCCTGGAACGCACCGTTCGCCTGGCGGAGGAAGCAGGCGTGGACGGCCTTTTCGTAGGCGGCAGTTTGTTGGTCAATGATGCTTTGGATCCTTGTCTGCAACTGATACGGGAATACAGCCGATTGCCGGTCATCCTTTTTCCCGGTAGTACTTACCAGGTCAATAATCGCGCCGACGCCATTCTATTTTTATCCCTTATTTCGGGACGCAATCCCGACTTGTTAATCGGGCAGCAGATGATTGCGGCGCCTTACCTGCGAGCCAGCAAGCTGGAAATTGTTTCCACCGGCTATTTGCTGATTGACGGCGGCGTGGTCACTACGGTTTCCTACATGAGCAACACCCAACCCATTCCGGCCAATAAGCCGGAAATTGCCGGCTGCACCGCTATGGCGGGCGCCATGATGGGCTTCAAGCTTATCTATCTGGACGCCGGCAGCGGCGCCCGCCAACCGGTGCCCGTGGAAATGATCAGCGTAGTGCGCCGGGGTATTGACGTTCCGCTGGTGGTGGGGGGCGGCATTCGCCGGCCCGAACGGGCCCTGTCCAGTGTGCGGGCCGGCGCCGACCTGATCGTTGTGGGCAACGCCATCGAGCAGGAGCCCGGCCTGATGGCGGAGATGGCCGCCGCCATCCATTCCTACCGGCCGGGCGAATCCCTGAAAGTAAACGCCTCTTAACCCCTGCCTTTTTGCGAACTTCTTTTTCCATCGAGATGTTGAGGTAAATTGTTAAGGAGATAGATAAAGAAGTAGGTTCTAAAAAAATCTTCGTTCTTTCACCTAAGTACACTGTGTACTAAGCTCCGACTCGGCATTTGTTGCTAGAAAAAAGAGATTGTGGAAAAAGGAGTAATAGTCAAATCAACGGGGATTTGGTACAACGTTCGCCTGGAGGGCGGAGAGACGGTTCCCTGCCGTATTTTGGGCAAATTTCGCCTCGACGGCAAGAAGGTAACCAATCCCGTCACGGTAGGCGACGAGGTAGAGGTGCAGATGGAGGCCGGGGAGGAAAATACGGGCGTCATCAAAAATATTTGCCCCCGGCGCAATTATGTTGTCCGGCAATCCCCACGCCGCAAACACGACCTGCATCTGCTGGCCAGCAATATCGATCAGGCGGTGCTCATCATCACCATTGTGGCGCCCAATCTCAAACAGGGCTTTATCGACCGCTTTTTACTCATGACCGAGCCCTACGATATTCCCGCGATTATTGTGTTTAACAAAGCCGATGTGTATGAGGAGGGCGACTTAGCCGTCTACGATTACCTGCAAGAAATTTATGAAGCCCTTGACTACCGGGTGCTCCTCGTCTCCGCGCTGAGTGGTGAGGGGCTGGAAGACTTGCGGGCGGTTCTGCGGGGAAAAATATCGTTGGTGAGTGGTCAGTCGGGCGTCGGCAAGTCCACGCTCATCAACGCCATTCAACCGGAACTGGATCTGCGCACCAATGAACTATCGGATTATTCGGGCAAAGGGAAACACACGACTACCTTTGCCGAAATGCACCCCCTCAGCGGCGGCGGTCAGATCATCGATACGCCGGGCATCAAAATCCTGAGTTTTATTCATCTCCAACCTCTGGATGTTGCGCACAACTTTCGCGAACTATTTGCTTTCTCCGAGGCATGTAAGTTTGGCGGCAATTGTTTACACCGCAATGAACCCAAATGCGCGGTGAAAGCCGCAGTAGAAACCGGCGAAATCAGCGAACTGCGTTATTTGAATTACCTGACGCTACTGGAAGAGGTGGAAGAACAGAATCATTGGGAGCGTCCGGAGTAGTTTTCGATGGATGGCGTCAAAGTCGCCTGTTCACAGGCTGCCAACCCAACATTTGTGAATGCTGACTCGGCAGACTATACTTAATCCGGATTATGCATGGGTTCTCCGTCACGAGAAGCCAAACTGCTCGCCCTGTGAAATACCGGAGGTAAAGCTCCGCTTTATTTCACGAGGCGAGCAGTTTGGCTTCGCAGTAGATTATCATGCATAATCCGGGTTAACAACCCATAAAATCTCAATCGTTTCGATGGCTTATCAGAGCAGGAAGAGAAACTACCGCAGCCGGCGCGAGCGCTACCAACGCGATATGCGCAACATTCGCCTGATCTTCATTTTCGCCCTCATCGCCGCGCTCATCCTGGTGTTCCGCAACCGCTACGCCCTTTGGGGCTGGCTGAAGACGTATTTTTACTAACTACCAACTTTACCTCCGGCCGAGAGGCGAGGCCGGGCGCCAATGATTACTCCGGTTCAAATCCGAGGACGATATTAAAAGTCGCCAGATCCCCGATGGCTTCTCCCTCCTTGTCGAGGCCGATACCGTAGTCGAAGCCAAGGGTGCCAAACATGGGCAGGAATACCCGCAGCCCCATCCCGACACTTCGTCTCATATCGAAGGGGTTGAACTCGCGCAGGGAACGCCAGGCGTTGCCGCCCTGGGCGAATGCCGTGACGTAAATCGTGGAGCTCGGATTGAGCGAGAGGGGATAGCGCATCTCCAGGGTGAACTTGTTGAAGGCGGGCGTAGCGGCTTCTCCTCCCGTAGCGGGGTCGATGTTGTTGGGGAGGTCGGTTACTTCGTAGCCCCGGAAAGAGATGATGTCGAAGCCGGCAAAGCCGAACTGTTGGTTGTTGATGCCGTCGCCACCGAGTTGGAATCGTTCGAAAGGCGAGGTGCCGATCTCATTGTTGTAGGAGCCCAGCAAGCCGATTTTGGCTTCCGTTTTCAGGGTGAGGTCACCGGCGATGGGGGTGTACCATTCGGCGTCGAAGCGCCACTTGTGGTATTCGAGGAAATTGAATTTCTCCTGTACCGAAAGTTCCGAATAATCTTTATTGCGATTGCCCCCGATCAAGGAATAGGGAGGCGTCAACTGCACCGAAAGCGAGAAGCGCGAACCGGTTTTCGGGAAGATCGGATCGCTGATGGTGGAGCGCGCGATGGTTTGGTTGATGCTAAAGTTGTAGAAATCCCCATTGGAGACCAGGGTGCCGTCGTCTGAGCGAAACAGACCGCGCGACCAGTTGTCCAGCGAAAGGGTTTGGATGTTAATGGCGGTGCTGGATACGAAGTTGTCGTCGGGCCACTTGAGGCGGGTGCCGAGGCTTACGGAGCCCTGGATGATGTTAAATTCCTGGCGGCTGTCGGTGCCGCGGGCGCCGAAGGCGAAGCGATTGTAGAAGCCGGATACCGTGAAGGAGTTGGGCTTCTTACCGCCCAGCCAGGGCTCGGTAAACGACAAGTTGTAGGATTGGAAGAAGTCGCCGTTGGTTTGGGCCCGCAGGCTGAGCCGCTGGCCATCGCCCATGGGCAGTGGTCGCCAGGCTTCTTTTTTGGTAATGTTTCTCAGGGAGAAATTATTGAAAGACACGCCGAGGGTGCCGATGACGCGGCGGCGGCCGCCCCATCCGGCGGAGAGTTCCAATTGATCGGCGGGTTTTTCTTCGACGTCATATTCGATATCTACGGTGCCGCGCTGGGGGTTGACCGGTGTATTGATGCCCAGGGTTTCAGGGTTGAAATAACCGAGGTTGATGATTTCCCGTTGGGAGCGCATGATATCCGTACGGCTAAATTTTTTGCCGGGCATTGTACGCAGCTCCCGCCGGATGACGTGCTCGTGGGTGCGGTCGTTGCCGGTAATCTGCACATTGTCAATGGTGGCCTGCGGCCCTTCGAAAATGCGGATTTCCAGGTCGATGGAATCTTCCTCGATGGCCACTTCGATGGGATCGACCTGGAAGAAAAGGTAGCCGTTATCCATGTACAAGGCGCTGATGTCTCGCCCTTCCTGGCTAAAGCGCAAGCGGGTTTCGAGCAGTTCTTTGTTGTATACGTCACCGCTTTGAATACCGAGTACATTGGCGAGGGTTTGGTCGGCATAAATGGAGTTGCCTTTCCATTCGATGTCGCGAAAGTAATAGCGTTCGCCCTCTTTCAATCGTATCTGGATCATCAGGTCGCCGTCTTCTTCGCGCCAGAGGCTGTCGCCGAGAATGCGGGCATCGCGGAATCCCAGATTATTGTAATGGCTGATGAGCCCTTCCTTATCGCTTTCGTATTCGTTGGGGATGAATTTGGCGGAGGCGAAAATTTTGGCTTTGCGCTTAGTATTTTCCATTTCCTTGCGCAAGTCCTTATCGCTGAGCGCTTCATTGCCCACGAAGATGATGTCCTGGACTTTGACTTTTTCACCCCGTTGGACGCTAAAGACCAAACGAACGGAATTCACGCGGGAGGAATCCGGAATTTCGCGAACATTTACTACGGCATCGAAGTACCCTTCTCCTTCGTAATAGTTTTCGATGGCTTCGGCGGCGTTTACTTTGACATTTTCGGTGATGATGCCCCCTTTGAGCAAGAATTTGTCGACTTCTTCGCTGAGGTCGTCATGCCATCCCTTTTTGACATTTTCGTAAGAATAGCGGGAAAGGCGGGGGCGTTCCTGGACGACAATTTCGAGAAATATCACGTCGCCGACAGTTTTTGCCCGCAGGATTCGCACATCGGTAAACAAGCGCAATTTCCAAAGCGCCTTGATGGCTTTGGGGATGGCCGAGCCCGGAACCCGTATTTTTTCACCTATTTCCAGGCCGGAGATATTGATGATGGCGTTGTCATCACTGTACTCAGCGCCCCGCACTTCGATGCCGCCGATCTCGTAGTCTTTACTTTCCCCGTATTCGATGACGGGCAGGGTGTCGGAGGGGTTTTGGGCGGATGCGGATTGCGCTAGAGCCAGCACAAAAAGCGCAATCAAGGCGAGCAATCCCGGGCGCGCCGGGGGCAGGGGGCGAGTACGCGTCCACATCATCGAATCAATAGCGCTTTTAGGGTGATTTTCTATTAAATTCATACTCAATGCATCACAGAGTTTCGGTATCCTATGGAATAAAGGACGCCTCTTTCGGAGGGCCGAAGATAAAGGAATTTAATCTCATAACCAAAGTGGCGAAATGAGGGTTAAGGGTTGTATGTCAGGGAACAAGTTGTTCACTTATTTTACCGAACCGCCGTTCCCGGTTTTGGTAATCGATGATGGCTTTGTAGAGATTAGGCTTTCGGAAGTCGGGCCACAGTACGTCGGTGAAGTACAATTCGGAATAGGCGGATTGCCAGAGCAGGAAGTTGCTCAATCTGGTTTCTCCGCTGGTGCGGATGAGGAGCTCGGGATCCGGGTATTTTGCGGTAGCCAGATACTGGGTGAAGGTATTTTCGTCGATGGTGTCGGGGTCCAATTCTCCGGCTTTCGCTTTGCGGGCCAGTTCGCGCGCCGCCATAATAATTTCCCAGCGCGAGCTGTAGCTCAGAGCTAGGATGAGGGTCATGCGTTGGTTGTTGCGCGTATTATAAACGCCCTCCAGCAGGGCCTTTTGGGTTGTCTCTGGCAGCACGCTGACATCGCCGATGGCTTCCAGGCGGATATCGTTTTTATTTAGGGTATGGATTTCTTTGTGCAAGGTTTCCACCAACAGGGTCATCAGGGCGTTAATTTCCAATTTGGGCCTCCGCCAATTTTCGGTGGAAAACGCGTAGAGGGTAAGGTAATCGATCCCCAATTCAGCGGCCGCTTCTGTCGTCTCCCGGACGGCTTTCACTCCGTTGCGATGACCGAAGATCCTGGCTTTACCGTGCTTTTTCGCCCACCGGCCGTTTCCGTCCATGATCACGGCGATGTGCTTCGGCAATTTTTCCTGGTTAATTTGCAACTTCAAATCCATAATACACACTTCATCATTTCTTCAATAAAAACCCGGTGGCAGCTCTGGGGGCTTGCCCTAATTCTTACCCGATAAACGCACAGGAAAGACCGGCTGATTAAACAGTTACAAAACTAAGAAAAGAATGACAATTTGCCGGGAGGCGTCATATGTCCAAAAAATATCTTAACTTGCAAATCGTCGGCATTGAGAAAATGCTAACAGTTATAGTTCCAAAATCCGATTAATCTCATGAACTTCTACTACTATGCCGTAGAAAGGGTTTCACCTGCCCAGGAAGGGACGCTACAAACACCGACGATTCGACTTGCTCAACGATCAATGCTCCATTCAGGGGGTATTGCTGCGGCGCTTTTTCCCATTTTCACCACTTCATTCGCCAACCTGATCAAGGGATGGCCTTTTGCCTTTCCCGGGCGATGGCCGCATCCCGATTTATCCCACCGTGAGTCACTTTCCTGCATGTCAGACAAAATTAAGGACGTAGGAGGTTTCCAACGACTTGTATCGGTTATTAACCGGTGCTATTAAGAGATGGGATCCCCGCACCCGTAAAAGATCGATTATTAACATTAAGTTCATAACGGCCAAATAATTGAAACTTATTCTTGTCGCTCTTCAACCCCCTGTCAAATGTATGTACTTATACTCAGCTTTCTGACGGCTTTTGCCCTGACTTATTTCACGCTCCCTTCCATCATTAGCATTGCGCGGGCCAAACGCCTGTGCGACGAACCCAATGACCGAAGTTCCCACCAGGAAAGCACTCCCTCCCTGGGCGGCGTGGGCATCTTTGCCGGTTCGGTTTTCTCGGTAATGCTTTGGACTCCCTTCCAGAATTTCGTAAACCTTCAGTACATCCTTTGCGCGCTGATCATTATTTTCTTCATTGGAGCCAAGGATGACATCTCGCCGGTTTCGGCCTCCACAAAGATATTGGGTCAATTTCTCGCCGCCGCTATCGTGGTATTCAAGTCTGACATTCTGCTCCATGGGTTTTACGGTGTTTTTGGCATCCAGGACCCGGGCTGGATGGTTTCGGTTTTGCTCACGATCTTCACCATTTTGGTCATTATCAACGCTTTCAATTTAATTGACGGCATCAATGGCCTGGCCGGCACGATCGGGCTGCTCATCACCATAGTGCTAGGCGCCTGGTATGTCTTGGTCGATCACTTTGAGTACGCTCTTATCGCATTTGCCACCGCCGGAGCGGTATTGGCCTTCTTGAAGTATAATTACTCCCCGGCCAAAATTTTCATGGGAGATACCGGCTCCCTGCTACTGGGGCTGGTTTTGTCGGTGCTGGTCATCAAATTCATCGACCTGAACAGCCAGTTGGAAGCCGGGCACGCCTACAAGTTTGAAGCCATTCCCGTGGTGGCCATCGGCATTTTGATCATTCCGCTTTTTGATACGCTGCGGGTATTCACAACGCGCGCGCTGCGGGGGCAAAGCCCTTTTCGCCCCGATCGACGGCACATTCATCATTTGCTGGTCGACTACGGCTTCACCCATATGAAAGCGACCAGGAGCCTGGTTGCGGTTAACCTCTTTTTTATGGGCTTCGTTTTCATCCTGCACGATCAGCTCAACCTGCATTTTTTGCTCTTTTTGGTGGTATTGATGGCTTCGGCAATGACCTACGGGCTCCACCGCGCCGTCATTAAAAAGAATCTGCGCGCCAAGAAGCAAAAGGAAACCGAGGCCAAACGGTTGATCCGGCAGCCGGAAATGACGTAGTGCATGTTTGGTTCGTAGCTGCAACTTGCTATCTTTTGCCCCAAAAGGGAATCGATGGGCATCTACGCTTACGCACTGGTTTTTTTAGGTGGGGGGCTCGGCAGTATCTGCCGTTACGGCATATCCGTTTTACTGCAACGGCTGGCCCCTACTTTTCCGCTAGCCACCTTTCTGGCCAACGCCCTCAGTTGTTTCATCCTGGGCATGCTCCTTTCGCTGAGCATCCGGGATGCCGCCCGCCCGGCCTACACCTTGCTGTTGGTTACCGGATTTTGCGGCGGATTCAGCACTTTTTCCACCTTTTCCAACGAGACCCTGAGGCTTTTTCAACAGGGGCATTTAACGAC
>CAYWHT010000005.1:0-22557 GCA_964458135.1 uncultured Saprospiraceae bacterium
GTGGGGTGCAACTCTTGAGTAAAAAAATGGGGAAGGGAAGTTCCATAGATGGTCATTTGCAGGTCAAAGGGTAAACGCCAACACATAGCATCTCTAATTTTTGACCGACAATCGCTCGCTCGCGGCGCAGCGTTACGGCTACTCCACAGGACTCTTGTGGGTGGTGTAAGCTTTTTCGATATATGCTTGCAGGGCTTCCAGGCTGTCAAAGCGGTCGAAGAGCACGTCTAAGGGGCGGTTGGGCAGGGCGCTGGATGGCGTAACGTACTGTTCTACCGCCTCCCGCTCGATGGTTGGCCCGCCCAGGATGATCAGGCGTTCTACTACGTTGCGCAATTCGCGAATATTGCCCGTCCAGTTGAGATCCTGCAAGGTTTGGAGGGCTGCTTCCGTAAAATCCTTTTTGGGCATATTGTATTCCCCGCAGATGCGGGTGTTGAAGTGGTCGATCAGTTGCGGAACGTCTTCGCGCCGCTCGTTAAGGGAAGGCACCCGAATGGGAATGACTGCGAGGCGATGGTACAAATCTTCCCGGAAGCGCCCGGCCTTGATTTCCTTGCGCAGATCTTTATTGGTGGCGGCCACGACGCGCACATCGACCCGGATATCGCGATCGCCCCCCACCCGGGTGATCCGGTTTTCCTGGAGCGCCCGCAGTACTTTGGCTTGGGCGGGCAATCCCATATCCCCGATTTCGTCGAGGAACAAGGTGCCGCCGTTGGCCTGTTCAAATTTTCCGATCCGCTGTTTGGCGGCCGAGGTGAAAGCGCCCTTTTCGTGGCCGAACAGCTCGCTTTCGATCAACTCGGAAGGGATGGCTGCGCAATTGACCTCCACTACCGGTTGGCCCGCCCGGGCGCTTTTTTCGTGTATCCAGCGGGCTACGAGTTCCTTGCCGGTACCGTTGGGGCCGGTAATCAATACGCGTGCTTCGGTGGGCGCCACCCGGTCAATCGTCGCCTTGATGTGCTCGATGGCGGCTGACTCGCCGATGATTTCCTGAACTTTGGACTGGGATACCTTTCGTTGCAACACTTTGGTTTCGGAAATCAAGCTCGACTTGTCCATTGCATTGCGAATGGTGATCAACAAGCGGTTGAGATCCGGCGGTTTGCTGATAAAATCGAAAGCGCCTTTCTTGACGGCTTCCACCGCCGTATCGATGTTGGCGTGGCCCGATATCATGATGACGGGCGTATCGGGCGTGAGGATCTGCACCCTCTCCAGGGCATCCAACCCATCCATCTTGGGCATCTTAATGTCCAGAATCACGGCATCGTAGGTCGATTGCTTGAGCATGACCAGGCACTCCATACCGTCGGCGGCCTCTTCCACCTCGTATTTCTCAAATTCCAGAATTTCTCGCAACGTGCGGCGAATGCTTTTTTCGTCGTCGACAATCAAAATCTTAGCCATGGGGTAGTTGGGTTTTGTCCATCTTGTTACTTACGGATAAGACGCCGGCCAGTTTCAAGCGGGTAGGGTTTTTCCGCTTACGGATTTTCCGGATAAGCCGCATGATCGCCGCAGAGCTGATCCAAAGGCAATACGGATTCCAGTTGCAGGATTTTGACGATCTCCCACAGAATGCGGGGGGGGTGAAAGAGGGTCAACTTCTTTCCTTCCCGGAGCCAGCGGTACATAAAAATCACCCCTTCACTGTCAACGATACGCGCCTGGGAGAGATCCAGCAACAGATCTTCCTTATCTTCGGCCACGCGACGAATCAGGCGAGTGGTGTTGAGATTGAGATTTTGCTCAATTTTGACGTAGAGCTTCGTTGGTGTGTGATGCCATTTCATGGTATTCCTTGACTACGATTCTTTTCAAACGGTGCGCGAGGGGGGAGAGTACTTTGATCAGATCAAAATCGATGCGGGAAAAGGTGCGCTGAAAACGCAGGTAATCTTCTTCGTGATGAAAGACGGGCAACAATCCGGCAAAAATAAAGCCGTGCTCGCGCAACAAGGGTGGAACGATTTTGGTGTGCGGCAAATTCAAAGGTAAATCGATTGCGATGGTGTTGATCTGATTTTGATCGAGATCGGCCACCGTTTGTCCCAGGCTTTCGGAAAAGTCCGCCCCGTAATGGTGCACTACGAGCACCGCCAAGCGGTCGTCGTAATCGATGGCGACTTCCAGTTCGGTTACGCCTTCCCATTCCGGCGCTTTACGCAGCGGTTGATCGCGATTGGCGATTTTCAATTCCCGGTAGATTGCCTTGAGCAGGGGCTTATACTTTGCCGGTAGGTAGACGTGCCGTTCCGGGACCGGATTGAGCAATACAAACTCCATAACGGTAGACAAATCCTGGGCGGAAGTTTTGGGTGAAAAGCCGGAAAGTTCCATAGCTGGGCTAACGGCCAGGGCCAGGGCCGCACTCGTAAACCCGAAGCGGCCATTCACCCGTTGGCTGATGATGTGCGCGGCGGTAGCTTCGCCGTAAGCGGCCAGCAAGCCGCGTTCCCGCGCCATGGCCACCAACTTGCGCAGCATCTGCTTCATCACGCCTTTACGGCGATGGCCCAGGGAAACCACCGCTTCTCCTACTTCGCAAATGTTGGAATCCGTCTTACGTAATACGGCAAAGTACCCGGCCGGCTCCCCCGTCTGCGTCCAGGCGATGACTCCGAATTTTTCTTTTTGCTCAATCGACAGCGCTACCTCCCGAGGAAAGTACATGCGCTCTTTATGGTAGGTGTGGCCGTAAGTCCGGTAGATCAATTTGGCGATGTATTCGCCGTCTTCCGTGGAAATGGGGCGGAGGGTGTATTCCGGTTCCGGCAGGTCTGCGGTATGCTCTACCAGATCCTCCGCGGGCACCAACTCGGTAATGTGGGGAGTGGATATCTTGTGGAGCAAACGGAATTCTTTGCCCTGCTTGCCCTTGTTCAAAAAAATGAATTCATCGGTCAGTTGCTTGATCAATTCCAGCCCCGCCCCATCGAAATTGCCCTCCTGTATGGCCTTCTGGGGATCGTAAGGATGCAGCTCGGGGTGAAACGGTTCCCCGAATTCGTGAACGACTACCTCCACTTGCTCGGGATTGCGCGCAAAGAAGATCTCCATCTCTCCTTCCTGCTCGCCAAAGGCAAATAACACCACATCGGTGACCAGCTCACTTACCGCCAAGGCAAGGCGCGTGGCGTGCTCCCGGTTTAAGCCGGAAGACACCCCCCAGTGGTAAGTGAAATTCGCCGCCGCCCCGATGACATTGGGCTTGTTCTTGAGCTTCAAATGAGCATCCATATCCTGCAGGTATGTTTGTGGTTAGTAGTGAGTAGTGGGTAAGGCCTGGTAGGGAAAGTATCGCTCTTGCAAGTGCGAACCTTCCTTTAAAAGGAAAAATGAGCTACGAAGCCTTACCCACTACCCACTACTAACTATCAGAAAAACCCAGTTCTTCCAGCGCCAGCCAGGCCATCAGGCCGGCGCCGATGATCATTGCCGATTCGTCGATATCAAAAGTCGGGGTATGTACGGGAGAATTGATGCCTTTAGCGGAATTGGCCGTACCCAGCCGGTAAAAGCAACCGTGGGTGTAGTGCGTGTAGAAGGAAAAATCTTCACCGGTCAGTCGCAGGGGCAGCTCCACCACATTTTTGTCGCCGAGGTAGCGAATCGCTGCGGCGCGACAACGTTCGGTCAGTTCCTCGTTGTTGACCAGGGCGGGATAGCCCGTCGTAATATCCACCCGGCAATTCCCGCCCATGCTTTGGGCAATGCCTTTAGCCATGGTTATCAGTTTTTCGTGGGCCTGGTAGCGCCAATAGTCGCTAAAGGTGCGAAAGGTGCCCTTGAGAATAACTTCTTCGGGGATGACATTATAAGTACCGCCCCGGGATTGGATTTGCCCGAAGGTCAGCACGCTGGGCACGGTGGGATCGCAATTGCGGCTGATAAGTTGCTGTAAAGCGGTAATGATTTGTGCGGCAATAGCCACCGGATCGACCGTGCGCTGGGGTACGGCGCCGTGCCCGCCCCGCCCGACGACCCGAAGGTCGAGCTCGTCGGTGGAGGCCATCATCTTACCCGAGCGGAAGCCTACCGTCCCCGTTTCCATCAGGGGATAAACGTGTTGACCAATGATGCCCGCCGGCTTGGGGTTTTCCAGCACGCCTTCCTTGATCATCAGGGAAGCGCCGCCGGGTTGCCGTTCTTCGCCAGGTTGAAAGATCATTTTGAATGAGCCCTCAAACTCGTCGCGCAGCTCGTGTAAAATCTTGCAGGCGCCCAACAAATTGGTGGTGTGCACATCGTGCCCGCAGGCGTGCATTACTCCATCGTTTTGCGAGCGGTAGGGCACCAGGTTTTCCTCCTGAATCGGCAGAGCGTCCATGTCGGCCCGCAAAGCCACCACCCGCTTGTCGGGATTGCGGCCCTTGACCATCGCCACCACTCCGGTGCCCGCAACGCCATTGCGGTACGCTATCCCGTATTCGGCCAGTTTGCGCTGCACAAATTCCGAAGTTCCGTATTCTTCAAAGGACAATTCCGGATGGGCGTGCAGGTACCGGCGAATTTGGAGTAATTCGTCGTAATAGGTTTCAGCCAACCCTTTTACCTTATCGATCAATCGATATGTTGCTTTCTTCGTCATTACGTAAATTTATGAGAAATGACGGACTTTTGCTCCCCCATTCCAAAGGGTAGTTCAGCCTTGCCCACAACCCACTACCCCCTACTACTCAACAACCGCAATCCCCTCAAAAATCAGCTCCACCGCAAATTGCGCCAACAAGGCCGTCAGCAAAATGGCGAGCAAGTTGAGCATGACGCCCGCCTTGACCATCTGCGGCACCTTGAGGTGGCCACTAGCGAAAACGATGGCGTTGGGCGGGGTGGACATCGGCAGCATGAAGGCGCAGCTGGCGGCCAGGGTAACCGGAATGCAAACGACCAGGGGGTCGATGCCCGCTCCCAGAGCGACAGCGCCCACCACCGGCAAAAATATAGAGACCAAAGCCACGTTTGACATGATTTCCGTCAAAAAGAGGGATACCGCCGTCAATCCCAACATAACTAAAAAACCGGCATCTCGCAAGCCGTCGAAGCGCTTCCCGATTAAATCGATAATGCCCGTTTCCGCCAGGGCGTTAGCCAAGCTCAAACCGCCACCGAATAGCAGCAGGATGCCCCAGGGCAGTTTTTCGGTATCTTTCCAGGCCAGCACGTAGCGGCCCGAAGCAAAATCAACCGGGATGACGAAAAGAAGAATGGCCGCCGTCATGGCGATGCCGGCATCCGAAAGGTTGAGGGCGGGCAGGAACTGCGCCAACTGAGTGCGAAAGATCCACAACAATGCAGTGGCCAAAAAAACCCCCAAAGTGCGGGCCTCTCCCTTGCTCATTGGGCCCAGCCCCCGCAACTCGGTATCGATCAATTCCGCGGCGCCCTCAAAGCGCCCCAGGCGGTTGGGATGCAGAATGCGCACAATAAATAAATAAATGGCCGCCAGCAAAAACAGAGCAAAAGGCAAACCGATCACCATCCAACGGGCAAAGCTGACCTCGTAGTCGTAAGTCTCCCGAATATAGCCCGCAAATACGACATTAGGCGGGGTGCCAATAATGGTGGCCGTACCCCCTACATTGGCGGCGTAGGCGATTCCGAGCATCAGGCTCAGCGCAAAATTCTGAATGCCGCGGGACGGATAGTCTTCTTTGTTGCTCGTCAGCAAATCGATGACCGAAATCGCAATGGGCAGCATCATCACGGTAGTCGCCGTATTGCTGATCCACATGCTCATCGCCGCGGTGGCGAGCATAAACCCCAGGATAATACCATTGGCATTGGTGCCGGTAAGCTTGACAATACTCAGCGCAATCCGGCGGTGCAGGGCCCAACGCTCCATCGCCAACGCAATCATAAAACCGCCCATAAACAGGAAAACGACCGGATTGGCGTAAGGGGCGGCAGCTTTGCTCATTTCCATGATCCCCAGCGTGGGCAGCGCCACCATGGGCAGCAGGGCGGTAACCGGAATGGGTACCGCTTCGGTTACCCACCAACAAAGCATAAAGGCCGCAATAGCGATAACTTTCCAGGCATCCGTTCCGAAGAATTCGGGAGCCGGCCAGGCAAGCAAAATCAAAAAGACTAAGGGACCGAGAAAAAGCCCAATTTTCTTTGCGTTCATGCCGGGAAAATAATCCGATTTTTTGGAATCCCGGGAATTGGGGAGAGGACAATGGATGTGGGGTGGACTATTTTGACGAGGACGGAGGAGTTCACACGTTTTTCGCAGTTCTTGGGCGTCCTCCTCAGTCGATGCTCACCGTATCTGGGGGCGTCTCCTTCCTGCGGGCGCCCAAACCTGGCAACCATTTTGGCTTCTGGTGACGAAGAACCCATGCATAATCCGGGCTAAATCCTCCTCCAAAACATCTGCCGGCGGGCCGAGCCCTTCCCCCTCACTCCTCCATACTCAGTTGCCGTTTCGTCTGCAAATTATCCACCACAAATTCGCCGACTTTTTCCCCTTGCTCCACCCCATAATCGATGGCGGGGCGGTAGTGAATACCCCCGTACAAGCGGCTGATCGCCGCCTCATTAGAAGCTTGCAGGAAAGAATCAAAGGAGCGGGCGGGAAGGCCGTACTCCATTTCGACGGTGTCGTTGAAAGCGAAGTGATCACCGAATAGGGAAGTTAGCGCCACGGCGGCGGCCCTGGAGATGACGCTGTGCCCGCTGGTGTATTCGGGGAAAGGCGGCGTTTGCAGGGCCGGCACCCAGTCTTCGTCGATGTAGCGGTTGATGACGGTTTCGGGCCGGATCAGGTTGCTGCGGTACTTTTCGTCCCAGCAGCTGATAAAGGCGTCGAAAAGGGCAATGGAGGTGACGGCGTAGGCTTCGACGGTCTTCATGAAGTCGGCGCTATCTTTGCGGCAGGCAATGCCGGTGATGCCGATCCAGTGCCCACCCGGGGTGATCTTCTTGGTGGCGTACATGACGTGCCCGGTATGGTGGGAAACGTAAGGGTTGCAATCCCAAAATTTGGCGATTGCTTCCCGCTCGGCGCGTTCGGCCGTATCTTCCACTTGCAGGGCGGTATACACCTCGCGGGTCTCTTTCATAAATAAGCTATTGGCGGTGGTGTCGAATTCCGTGGGGCGGGGCGGAACGTACTGCTGGGCGGAATCCAGCACCATGGTGCGGATTTCGTCCCAGTGGGGCTCGATGCCGTCCATGTAATCGGGGGGCGTGGGTTGCCAACGCGAGGGGTCGTCGGTGATGGAAAACTTGGGGTAGGTGCGCGTCTCCTTGTACATGTCTTCATCGGCCCAGGCCAGAATGTGCTGGGCGACCTCCTCGCCGTAGGCCAGGGAGCGCTCGTACACATCGGGCGGCATGTTGACATCCTGAATTTCCCGGTACAGCTCCTCGCGGAATGCCTCCATCTTGGGCTCGGAGAAGATCAGCGCCTTGCCCACGATCAGAAAGGCCTCGATACTGGCCAGGGGGAAACAATAAGCTTTCCCCTCTCCGGGTTGCGGAATCGCTTCCAGTCCGCGCAGCTGACCGGCCAGGGAACGGTATTCGGACTGTCCCTGAACGGCGGCTTCGTAGGCGGCAATGGACGGGTAAACGTATATACGGCTGGCTACCGGCGGAGAAAATATATCGTGCACGATCACATCCGAGAGTTGCTTCATCGAACGGTGAAAAAACCCGGGATCGGCGGCCGCCTCCTGGTAATTTTCGTTATACTGCTGGCAGCCAATTAGCCATAAACAGGCGCAGCATCCTATCATTACCCACATTTTTGCACGCATAGCACGAAAGATTAGTTTGGATTCATATTACCGAACGAATTTACGAACTGGCGGTCGAATAAGGAAGTGATTTAGAGGCTTGTCTGCGGTATTGTCAGCTAGCCCGGATTATGCATGAGTTTTTGCGCAAATGGTTGCCAGGCCTGGTCGCTCGCAGGAAGGAGCCGCGTTGAGCAGCGAATGACGAGGACGGCCAGGAAGGGCGCCGCGTAATAGATCAATTCATGCATAATCCGGGCTAGCGCCTCGGGCACTAGCGGTTAGCATTAGTCGGATCCATGGCCTCAAAAAATGCCGAGGGGCGAAAACCTTCGGCGAGGATGCGTTCGGCTGATCCGCTGCCGAACATCTGGATCAGCATGGCCACCAGACCAGTCCAGCCCGTTTGGTGGCCGGCGCCCAATCCACGACCATTGTCCCCGTTGAAGTATTCGAAGAAGAGCAAATGATCGCGCCAATGCGGGTCTTCCTGCATTTTGGGCCAATCCCCGTAAACCGGCCGTTTGTCCGAGGCATCGGGGCGAAAAATGCAGATCAGTCGCCAGGCTATTTCCCGGCTCACTTCAAAAAGATTCATCCAGTTGCCGGAACCCGTCGGGCATTCCACCTTGAAATCTTCCCCATAATAAGTGTAAAACTGCATCAACGCCCGAATGACGAGCGTATTGACCGGAAACCAAACGGGCCCCCGCCAATTGGAATTTCCGCCGAACATGGGGGAGTCCGATTCGGCCGGCAAATACGCTACCTTGTATTCTTCCTCTCCAAACTGAAAGGAATAGGGGTGATCGGCATGATAGCGCGATAAAGCGCGGATGCCGTAGGGGCTCAAAAACTCGTTTTCGTCCAGCAGGCGGTACAGGATGCGCTGCAACTTATCGCGATCCAGCACCGCAAACATGCGCCGCCCCTTATAGCCGGTCTCCCGGGGATCGTGGATATTGTGCAGCAATTCGGGATGCCGCTTAAAGCGAAACAACGCCCGCTGGGCCAGCCGCGGAAAGCGTTCCACCAGATCGCCGGGCACCACCGTAGTGGCGCACAAGGACAGCAAGCCAACCATCGAGCGCACCCGCAGCGGAATGGAAGTGCCGTCGGGCAAACTCAGCACATCGTAGAAAAAACCGTCGGCCTCATCCCATAAATCCCCGCTATCCCCCTTGCGGTCCATAGCGGCAGCGATGTAGAGGAAATGCTCAAAAAATTTGAGCGCCATCTCCTCGTACACGGGATCGTGATCGGCCAACTCCAGCGCCATTTCAAACATATTCTGGCAGTAGAGCGCCATCCAGGCGGTGCCGTCGGCCTGTTCCAGCCGCCCGCCCGTGGGTAATTCCCGGCTACGGTCAAAAACGCCGATGTTGTCCAGGCCCAGGAAGCCGCCCTCGAATACATTGCGGCCGAAGGGGTCCTTGCGATTCACCCACCAGGTAAAGTTGAGCTGAAGCTTCTGAAAGGCGTGCTTTAGCCAGGGAATATCCGCCCGATTGCCATTTTTCTGCCGGTCGACGTGGTAGACGTAAAGCGTGGCCCAGGCGTGTACCGGCGGGTTGACGTCACTGAACTCCCATTCGTAAGCCGGCAATTGCCCGGAAGGGTGCAGGTAGCGTTCCCGCAGCATCAAATCCAGCTGTTGCTTCGCAAAGTCGACATCCACCAATGCCAGGGCAATGGCCTGAAAGGCCAGGTCCCAGGCCGCATACCAGGGATACTCCCACTTGTCGGGCATGGAGATGATATCGTCGTTGATCATATGGAACCAATCCTTGTTGCGCACTTTGGGCGGCAACTTGCTGGTGCGCACCGGATTGGCGTGGTGCTCGTTGAGCCACTCGTAGAGGTCGTAATAGTAGTATTGCTTATTCCATAGCATGCCCGAGAGGGCCTGCTTAAAGATATGCTGGTTTTCCGGATCCGTACCTTTCGGGTATATGGATGCGTAGAAACTGTGGGCCTCTTCTTCCCGCTGCTGCATGACGGCGGTGAAGTGCTCCCCGAAAAGTTCGCCGTTCCACCAGCCATAGGTATGGCCGAGGTCTTCCGGCCGCGTATTGGTCATTCGCAGGCGAACGGAGCGGGTTTCTCCGGGATGGAGCTGCAATTGGTAAAGAAAAGCACCCTTCGTGCCCGTTTTCTTGGGGTTGACCGCCTCTTTCTCTGCATTGATCAGGTAGCGGTGAAAACCATCCTTAACAAACTTGTGGTTGCTGTTTTCGCCGAAGAGCAGCTCTTTGTGGGTTTCGTTGTCCGTAAAAAAACTTTGTTTGGGGTCTTCAGCGTAGAGATAGAAGGTGCCGATATCCCGGCGGTAAGCCCGGATGACCGGCGGGCAGCCCCTACTTTTCAATTTGCGCAGCTTGGGCTTTTCGGCGCCCTTTTCCCAGCTCCAGGTGTTGCGAAACCATAGAGTCGGCAACAAATAAAGGGGCGCCGCCTCGGGCCCCCGGTTGGTGACCCGGATTTCCATCAGGATATCGTGGGGTAACGATTTGGCGTAGCGTATCTCCACATCAAAATAGCGATCCTCATCGAAGATGCCGGTATCCAGCAATTCGTATTCTCCTTCGGTAAATCCTTGCTCTTCATTGACCTGCCGCAACTTTTCGTAGGGAAATGCCCGCTGGGGGTATTTGTAGAGGTATTTCATGAAGGAGTGGGCAGGGGTATTATCCTGGTAAAAATACACCTCTTTAACATCCTCTCCGTGATTGCCTTCATCGTTGGTCAGCCCGAACAGGCGCTCCTTGAGATGGCTGTCCGCGCCGTTCCACAAGGCTAGCGCCAAACACAGCCGCTGCTTTTGATCGGAAATGCCGCCCAGGCCGTCTTCGCCCCAGCGATAGGCGCGCGACAACGATTGCTCATAGGTGAAATAACGCCAGGCTTCCCCGTCCTCGCTGTAATCTTCCCGCACGGTGCCCCACTGCCGCTCACTGAGATAGGGGCCCCAGAAAAGCCAGGGTTCCTGCTTGTCGTAGGCGGCGCGAAGTCTTTGTTGTTCGGGTTGGTTGCTCATTGGGCGATCATTAGAGATATGCGAGAAAATAGGCTAATTGCTCATAGTCGGCCAATCTAAAAGTTGTGAATGCTGACTTGGCAGACTATCGTATCCACCGA
This sequence comes from uncultured Saprospiraceae bacterium, assembly GCA_964458135.1. GTDB lineage: Bacteria > Bacteroidota > Bacteroidia > Chitinophagales > Saprospiraceae > CAYWHT01. The sequence continues at coordinate 10,893 of CAYWHT010000005.1, forward strand.
TGGGAGCGAATGGTTTCCGCGGCCACCTTTCCGGAAGTTTTGTTGCTGTGTTGCTATGTCCATGCTCGCTCAGAGAGGCGCTTATGTGGGATTGGACACAGCCACACAGCTACGGTTAAGAAGAGGCGCGCTTCCTGCCGATCATTCCACCGGTTCAAAACTAATCGCCGCGCCCCCACTCTTCGACAGCTGAAGATTCAGGCTCGAGTCGCGGGTCAGGCGGCGTTCGCTGATGCCGATGGCGTTGGGGTTTTGCTTCCAGTCGGTGGCTTCGATATCGGTGTACATCAGGGCGCGGTAGGTTTTGCCTTCATCGAGAAAGTTGAGCGAAACTTCCAGGTTGCGCGCATTCTCGTCGGTAATGCTGCCGAGGAACCAGCGTTCGCCATCTTTTTCCTTGCGGGCGATGGTGACGTAATCGCCTACCTCTCCGTTGAGCACATCGGTCGTCTGCCAGTCTACCGGCACCTGCCGGATGAATTCGAAGGCGGGTTGGCCGCGGTAGTGCTCCGGCAAGTCAGCCGCCATCTGCAATGGGCCGTAGATGACGATGTACAGCGCCAGTTCTTTGGCCAGGGTATTCTTTACCTGATTGTTTTCCTTGTACCCCTCCAATTGAAGGTTGAAAATACCCGGGGTATAGTCAATCGGGCCCGACAACATGCGAGTGAAAGGCACGATGGTCAGGTGCTCGGGCGGATTGCCGCCTTCGCTCGACCAGGCGTTGAATTCCTGGCCCCGCAGGCCTTCCCGGGCCATCATATTGGGGTAAGTACGGCGCCGGCCGGTGGCTTTGATGGGCTCGTGGGCGTCTACCATGATTTCGTATTCGGCCGCCTTCTCCAGCACCTTTTGGTAATGGCGAACCATATATTGACCGTGGTGGTATTCTCCTTTGGGGATGATGGCGCCCACGTATCCGGTCTTGATGGCGTGAATGCCCAATTCCTGACAAAGGGCGAAGGCCGTATCCAGTTGCTTTTCGTAAGTGCGTGGCGCTGCCGAGGTTTCGTGGTGCATAATCATAGATACCCCCTTTTGTTGGGCGTAACGAACTACCTCTTGGAGATCGTAGTCCGCATAGGGCGTCACAAAGTCAAAGATGCCTTCCCGTTCTTCAGGATCGGTCCAGTTTTCCCAGCCGGTATTCCAACCTTCGACCAACAGGCCTTGAATGTTGTTGGCCGCCGCAAAGTCGATATAGCGCTTAGCGTTTTGGGTGGTGGCGCCGTGACGCCCGCTGGCCAGGTCCCAGGTCGACTTGTCCAGGTGCATCTCCCACCAGATGCCGACGTATTTCATGGGCTCGATCCAATCCGTGTTCTCCAATTTGTTGGGTTCGTTCAGGTTGACGATCAATTTGGATTCGATCAGGTCACCCGCTTCTTCCGCAATTTGCACGCTGCGCCAGGGCGTTTCAAAGGGGGTTTGGGTGGTCACCTTGCTTTCATCACGCGAGCCAACCAGCTCACTGACCCACTTCATATTGTCTTTATCCACCATCAGGGTCATCCCGGAATAATCTTCCAGATCGGCTTCGTGAAAACTCAGGTAGATGCCGTCATCCGTTTTCATCGTGACCGGCGTATTGACCGCATTGAATGGGATGTAGGAAGCCGATAGATCGGGATGATCGCGCTTGCTGAGGGCATCGATTTCCGAAAACCGGGTCGTGTTGTAGAGATGCTCGTAAATATCCCAGTCGCCGGGTATCCACCAACACTGGTGATCGCCGGTCAGTTTGAATTCGGTGTACTCGTCCATGATCACCACTTCGTTCATGGCTTGTTGTTCGGGAAAGACGTAGCGGAAGGCTATGCCATCGTCGTAAGCCCGGAAAAGCAATTCCATTTCCCGGTAAGGAGAACGCCGTTCTTTGAGCTTGACGTTCATCTGCTGGTATTCATTCAGCACTTCGGCCTGTTCGCCCCACAGCGGCTCCCAGCTTTCCGATTTACTGCTTCTTTCTACCGACTCCACCTTCAAGCCGCCACGCAGTTCCATAATATCGCGAAAGCTGAAGCCCAAAGTGGAGGTGTCGATAAGCAGGTTGTTTTTGTAAGCAACACTATAGCCGGGCATTCCGCCTTCCAATAAGAGGAAATTGACTTTCACTTGTTCGCCGGGGGCGAGTAATTCGTGCCTTTCAACTTCGTATTCCGGCTGGCAACCGGAAAGAACGACAAGGGCAAGGAAGATGAAAGTTAGTGGACGCATGTTCATGTTTTTTAGTAGTTAGTAGTTGGAAAAGAAAGTGTAAAAGTAACAATAATACAAATTTTCCCATGCCTACTTCGGCAGCCGTTTTTGCAGTTGACGGACCTCCAGTTCGGCGTCATTTTTGGCGATTAATAGCAGCGGTCCCCGGGCGGTGGGCACCAATTTGAGATCCCGGATTTGGCCCCGGGTTGCCCACCCGCTTTTGGAGGGATCCAGATAACGAAACGAGCGGTCGGCGGTCCCAAGTATGGTATGACCGAAAGAAGCATCCTGGCGTCCCAGTGCCGGAGGTAAGCCGTACCAATTGCCGCCGGCCAGCAGATCGGTCTTACCATCCCGGTTGACATCGGCGGGCAGGAAAGCAAACAAGGGCGCCATCTGCGCCCGCCGGGCCAGCGCCTGGAGCTCAAAACGGCCGTCGGCCCCTTGCCAGGCTACCGAATTGGCGAAGGTGTGCACCTCCAGTCGGCGCGCCTGCTCCAACTGTTCCGTCGGGATAATGGATTCCAGGGCGCTTTCAGCGAAGGATAAATAATCATTGAAGTTGCGCCGCAAGAAAACGAGTTGCTTACTGAGCTCATCGAGCTTGTAGAACGGATAACGTTTACCCTGCCGGTAGTGGGTCATCACTGGATCGGGCTGCTGGTTGCCGTCGAAGTCCCCGACGAATAGCTCCACCGGCTGGTCCGGGCTGGTCCTCAATTCCGTATTGAGGCCCAAATTACCCAGCATCAGATCGCTGCGGCCGTCCCCGTCCAGATCGGCTATTTCCAGGCGGTTCCACCATCCGTTGGAATTTGGAAGGCTATCTTTTTGCCAGCTTCCCTTTTCGGGGATGGTGTACACCGTTACGGGCATCCACTCGCCCACAATAATTAATTGCAATGCTTCCTCGGCCAGCACGCGGGCGTCGGTCACCATGCCGATGCGATCCAATCCCGGCGCCAGTTCGTCGGTGGCGTCGTAGAAGATGCCGTTGCCATCGTTGCGCAGCACTGCGCTGCGGGGGGCCATCCCGTAAGCGCCGGGCGCCGACCGGCCGCCCACAAATAAGTCGGTATCGCCATCGGCATCCATATCGAAAGGTTCCACGCAAGCGCCGTTGACGTACAGGCGCGGGAGGGCGTCGCGCTTTCGCTGGAAGGCGCCCTCCCCGTTATTCAGCCAAAGCTGGTCGAGCAGGTTTTCCTCCTGTCCGGCCGACTCTCCGCCGCCGCACACCAGGTAGAGATCCAGGTCGCCGTCGCCATCGGCATCCAGCAAGGCGGCGTCCACTTCTTCGATAGACGGATCGGTTGGGATGGGCCTTGCGGCGAAGTTGCCCGCCCCATCCTGCAGCCACAATTGCCCCCGCTGACCGCGAGCCCCGCAAATGTAAACATCGGCCCAACCGTTGCCATCCACATCGCCGGTAGCGAGGCGGGGCCCCTGGGTGGAGATTTTGTGAGGCAACAGCTGCTCGCGATCAAAATCCACGAAGTTGTTTTCGCGATGGCGGAAGTTTAGGCCTTTATTACCGGATTTTTGGAGTAAAGCTTGCGGGCTTTCGCCGAAAGGCAAGGCTTCGCCCGACTGTGTTTCATCGGATTGTTCGACCCGCAATACCCGGTCTACCGCCAGATCAGTCAGGAGCTGCCGCTGCCCATCGGGCCAGCGAATGAGGAGGGTGTCCACGCGACTTGCCTTCCCGAGGCCGAAGTACAACTCGGGCGGCACGGAAGCCTGGAAGCCGCGGGTGGTATACAGCTCGCGGAATTGGCGATCACCACCGCTAACCACCGTCACCCGGGCGCCGATACCGAAGGTATTGCGGCCCTTGGCGCGCAATTGCACCGTCAAGAAGTGGAAGGCGCTATCCTGGCGGGTGCGGTTCTCATACAGCCCCGCTTCCCGGTTAAGGTCGTTAGTGACGAGCTCCAGATCGCCGTCGCGGTCGAGATCCGCATAGGCGGCGCCGTTGGAACAGCCGGCTTCCCGGAATCCCCAGGCAGTGGATTGATCGACAAACCGGAGCGCCCCCTCATTGCGAAAAGCGAAATTGGCCACCTGCCCCCCGGGCATGCGTTCGGCCATCTCCAAGTCGCTAGCCGAGCGCTGCACCTGTTTGTTGGAGGTGTATTTGAGGTAATCCAGGTCGTTGGGGCGCCGCCAGATCCCGTTGGTGATGAAGAGATCCTGCCGCCCGTCGAGGTCCAGATCAGCAATCAGGGGGGACCAGCTCCAATCGGTAGCCGCCACGCCCGCCAGGTGACCCACTTCCGAAAAGCGGACGGTATCACCGGCTACCGGCCCTTGATTGAGCTGCAGCATGTTGTGCGGAAATTGGTAGTAATACCCGAATCCCAGCTTAAGTTGGTAGATATTGTAAGGATCCGCCCCGACGGAGCGTTTGTCCACCACTTCCGAACGGGGCTTCATATCGAGGGTGACGATATCCAGGCGCCCGTCATTGTTGAGGTCGCCAATGTCGTTGCCCATCGAAAAGGTGCTGCTGTGGGCGAGGGCGCTGCGGGTGGCGTCGGTGAAAGTGCCGTCACCGTTATTGTAGTAGAGGTAATCGTTTTCGTGGAAGTCGTTGGAGATATAAATATCGGGATAGCCGTCGTTATTCACGTCACCCGTGCCGATGCCCAGCCCGTACCCCACCCGGCTACCGTAGAGGCCGGAGGTGGTGCTGACGTCGGTAAAGGCGCCGCCGTCGTTGCGCAGGAGGCGATCACCCGCCAGGGTGTCGCGCCGGCGCCGGATTTCGGAACGGCCGTAGCTTTCGGTGGAATGCACCGAATGATTGAGAAGATAGCAATCCAGATCCCCGTCCAGATCGTAATCGAAGAAAGCGGCCTGGGTGGAGAGCCCGGAAAAGTCGAGGCCGTATTCGGCGGCCGCTTCGCGGAAGGTGATTCCGTCGCCTTCGGAGGCAGCGCCTTTGTTGAGGAAGAGCTGATTGCGCCCTTCCAGGCCTTGGTGTCCGGCCACCTGACAAACGTAAATATCCAACCAGCCATCGCCATTGACATCGGCCATGGCTACACCGCTCGACCAATCCCCGGCGCCGGCCACGCCGGCCGTGGCGGTGATATCTGTAAACCGCAGATTGCCCTGATTGAGGTAGAGTTTATTGGGCGTCTGGTTGCCGGTGAAATAGAGGTCGGGCAGGCCGTCGTTGTTGATGTCGCCTACCGCCACGCCGCCACCGTTGTAGTAGTAGAGGTAATCGATGATATTGAAGGCCTCCGATTCGTTCAGCCGGTTGACGAAGTCCAGGCCGGTTTGCCCGGCCGGCAGGCGCCGGAAACGGCTATTTGCCGACTGATCCGTTTGCTCTACGCCCCGGCAGGCCACCAGTAAAAACGCCAGAACTGGAACTATAAACCACTGCTTTTCCATACAGACCAAAGTAGCAAAATTCTAAGGGTTCGGCCATGGAGTAACGGAGTATATTCGGGAGGCCGATTTTTCGGCTGGCGAGACGCCACGAGGGCGCATAGCCAAAGCGGAGCAGCGCAGTTTACCGCCAAAATACCCCTCCCAAAACATCAAAGAACTTATTACACAGTGTACTAGCAATAGGACTTTTTTTGCAACATTTCATCGTCTTTTTAAAGATTGGACGCCAAAGTAACGGTTTTTTGCTTAAATATTCGCCCTTAGCGGATTAACATTACATCTCCGCCAAAGCGCTGCGTCCTGCCATCCGCAAAGCGTACCTCCAACTGGTATACGTAAATCCCCGTCGGTAAATCCCGTCCCTGGTAGCGCCCGTCCCAGCCCGCATCCGGATCGTTGAGTGCGTGTTCCGTACGTTCGAAGAGCAGGTTGCCCCAACGGTCGAATACGCGGAAGGAGGCGATGACCGTGCTGGCTAGTCCCATGGGCAGAAAAAGGTCATTATCCCCATCGCCGTTGGGGCTGAAAGCATCCGGAACGAAAATTTGGCGGGTGTCCCGAACGCGTAATTGGAGCGTATCCAGGGCCAGACAGCCCCGGGCGTCTTCAGCCGCCAGGGTTATTTGGGCGTCCCGGGTTGCGGTAAGGCGAGGACGGGGGCATTCCGAGCAACTTAAAGCATCCGGACCGGTGGTTCGCCAGCGCAGGGTTTGCAGATCCGCCGAGGCAGATACGACCGATAAGTCCACCTCGGCTCCCAGGTTAACCTCCCGGTCGGGCCCCAGTTCCACCATTGGCGGCGGCGGCGGATTATTCACGCTAATGGTATCCCGGAAAGTAAAACAAGCATTGCCGGCGGCTACGGAATAGGTTTGCCCGGCGGCTACCGCGATGACCGAATCCGTGGCGCCGGAGCTCCATTGGTAATTTTCCGCGGCGAAGGAAAGGTTTAAGGTAGCGGAGTCTCCCGAGCAAGTGTAAAGGGCATTGATGCCCTCCCCGGATTCCGTGCTGGGCGTCCGGATGCTGGTGCGGTTGGCGTCGGCGGGCGGAGCGGTTGCCGGATTGTTGGAAGGCAGGTTACTCCCCACCCCCATCGGCAGGCCCGCCATAGTCGCCTGGGTTTCAAAACTACGCGCTTCGGAAGTTTCCACCCGGGCCCGCAGGCGAAACCGGTTCCGGTTGCCCAGGCGAATATCAAACTGGCTGACGCGCAGCTCATTGCCGCCGACACCGCTCTCTACGGTGCTCAGCGAGCTGCTGTTCGTCAGGATATCGGTGATGATGAATTCGGGGGGAAGCAGGTCCTCCAGCTGAATACTTAAGTAGCTGGCGCCCGCCCGATTAATGATCTGGTAATCGATGGTCACCATCCCGCAGGGAGGCACCCGCTCCGGCTCCACTTTTCGGTTAAAAGTCACGCTGTAGGGGCAGGAGCATCCGTCACTACTGCTCCCCGGTGAACCGGTGGCCACAACTTCGGCTTCCCCCGAAAATTTATCAATGCGGAACAGCGTATTTTGCGAATTACCGCCCGCTGTATTCCCGTAGCCGAATAACTGGCCGTTGGCGTCGAAAAACAGGGCGGAGATCGACTCGGGTATGGAAGTATGGGCGTAGGTAGAAATACTCCCCGCACCTAGTGTTACCAGTTGCCGGCCTAATTCGTCAAAGCCGTAGGTTACTCCCTGCAGGGGGTCGAAAGCCAGATCGGTCATCCGGATATTGCGCTCGCTGAGAGCGGCGGTTGGCCCCGCATAGTGCTCGGGGTCGCTCAAGTTGATATCGTAAATGATCACATCGGCGCCCTTTTCGGGATCATGCCCCACGACTTTCAGGGAGCGGCCGGTGGGCGTCACGCTTCCGGCATAGTACTCCAGATCAGTATTCAGGTTTTGGGGTACGCCCAGACGGGAGATCCGGCCGGAAGATTCGATTCGCAGCAACTCCTTGGTCTCGGCGTCCAGCGCGTAAAAATGAAGGTCGCGTACGCTCAGCCCCAGGCAAGTCAGCCGGATCTGCGGATCGCTAAGGGGTATCTCTTCAATGGCGCCGACCTGCCCGTCGCCGCTCTGCAAAATGCGTTCCAGCTTGCTACCGGATTCCTGGTTGGTTATTAAGTACAGCGTGCCGTCGCAGGCGAGCTCCTGCGCCAGACCCGGCTGAACGAGCAGGATAAGGGCAAGCGCCGCCCCTCCGACAATAAACCTTAAACGGATCACAGTATGTTTGTTTTCGACTAGCGGAAAGGCGTTCCTCCCCGCAGCCAGTGGACGAATGTGGACCTGGTTCAAGTTGGTTGGACGAATAATTGTAGTGAGTAGAAGATAGAGAGACGCGGAAAACTTCCTCTAATTGTTCTAGTGCTTCGATAGCCCAGTCACTGTATACGTTCTCGATTTCCGTAAACAAAGACCTGCACGCCTTCCCCATTGCGGGCCACCAAAATGTGGGGCTTGCCACCGATCCTGACGAGATCGAAATCCCGGACTTCGCCGGTCAGCCGTATGCCGGATGCCGCCGCGGGTAAAGCGCGGAAGGAGTTGTCATTTTGTCCCAGCAACACGGCGCCGTAGCTGGCGTCGTAGCGGCCCACTTCGGGTTTCACGCCGTGTAAATTACCCCCTAGCAGTAGATCCGGCTTTTGGTCTTTGTTGAAGTCTTGAATCAGGATATCATAAACCGGGGCCAGTTGTGCTTCTACGGGAAGCGGCTCCAATGCAAAAGTACCGTTGCCCCGGTTGCGCAGCACACTGCTTTCCATGACGGTGGCCCGGAGCAGCAGGGCATTTTCCAGTTGTTGTTCGGAAAAAATATCTTCAATCGTTTCGCCGGCGTAGTTTTCGTATTGCAGGTATTGTTTCTTCAATTTGGGCAATTGTTTGACTAGGTCGTGGCGCAGGACGAGGGGATAGGCTTCCTGCCCGTTGTATACTGTGATGATCTGCTCCACTGCACCGTTTTGGTCGAAATCGTTAACGTACATGGAGACCGGTTTTTCCGGGCTTGCCCGGAAGCGGGAATTGCGCCCGTGGTTGCCCACTACGAAGTCCAGGTCGCCATCTCCGTCGAGATCGGCGGGGCGCAGGCAATTCCACCATCCATTAGTATTGGCCAGGCCGGCTTGTTGCGTGCGATCGCTTAGGCGCCCTCCATCGTTTTCAAAAACTTTAATGGGCATCCATTCTCCGGCTACGATCAAGTCTTCATCGCCGTCTCCGTCGTAATCCGACCAGCGCCCGTCAGTTACCAGGCCGATCTCTACGAGGCCGGGAGCGTACTTGCGGGTGACATCCGAAAAGTTGCCATCCCCGTCGTTTTCCAGGAGGTAGCTACTGACCGGCACTCCGTACAAGCGGGGCCGCAGCCGCACGCCGACGAAAAGATCCTGGTCACCATCGCCATCCACATCGCAAGCCCGCACGCAGGAGGTCGACTCAAAGCGGCCCGCCGGCAGCACCTGGGGGGAGCGCCGGAAATTGCCGCGACCGTCGTTGAGGTACAGCCGGTCGGCCAGGGCCGGTGAGGATCGCGGCAGGGCGTTGCCCCCGCTAGCTACGTACAGATCGGCATCGCCGTCGCCATCCGCATCAAAGAAGATGGCGTCCCGGTCTTCGCTGGTCTGGCTCTCTAGAAAAACTTCCTGCTTGCCGGGCCGGAAGGAGCCGTTAGTCCCCTGCAACAACAGTTTGCCAGCCTGATCTTTGGCGCCGCAAATGTACAGATCGCTGAGGCCGTTGCCGTTAACATCGGCCACCGCCACTTTGGGCCCTTCCGTAGATTTCATGTGGAAGAGCAGCTGATCCCGGTCAAAATCCACGAAGCGATTTTCACGGTGGGTGAAGGGCACTTTTACGGAAGCGGTCGCCTCCTGAAAGAGGGGCGCCCGTTGCATAGCCGGCGCCGGCAAGGCTTCACTAGCAGCTTCGGCCTCGCTGAGCTTTAACGTTTGGTTAGCAGGCACATTCTGAAGCACGGTCACCTTTCCACCCGGCCATTCCAGGATCAGGGAATCGATCTTTTCGATGCTGCCCAGCCCCAGATGGGGGCGGTAATCCATGGAAGATTGAAAACCGCGCATGGGCATATGCTCCAGATACAGACTTTTTCCGTCGGCTTTAGCGGTTATCTTAGTACCTAAGGCGTAGGGGTTTTCACTCTGGCCCCGAAGTTCGAGTTGCAGGTAATTGTTATCGGCTAGCAGGGTATCGGCTTCGTTGCGGTACAGGAAGGCCGGCATATTGACGTTGTTGATGACCAAGTCGAGATCGCCGTCGTTGTCGAGATCGCCGTAAGCGGCGCCGTTAGAGTGGCTGGGCTCGTCCAGACCCCATTCGGAGGCCTTATTGGTGAAGGTCAGATCACCGTTGTTTCGGAAGGCGTAGTTGGGAACGCGCTCGCTGGGAATGGAATCAATCAAAGCCTTAAAATTGACCCCTTCCTTAGTGATAATGGCCCGCATGGTCTCGCGGTTGGAGATGAATTGAATGTAGTCTTGGTCGGTCAGATCCTGGTGGATGCCGTTGGCGACGAAGAGGTCCTTCCATCCGTCGTTATCGTAATCGGCAATCAGGGCGCCCCAGCTCCAGTCAGTTGCTTCCACGCCCGCCAGGCGGCCGATTTCGCTGTAGGCGCCGTCGCTGTTGCTGAGGTGAAGCATGTTGCGGGTGAACTGGCGCCAGTAGCCGTTTTCCAGGCTGTACTGGTAGCGGTCCCAATTGTCGAAGGTCGTTTTGGTTTTGAGGCGGCGTTCGTTGTCCGGCAGCATATCGGTGACGAAGATATCCGGCCGGGTATCGTTGTTGATGTCCGCCATATCGGCCCCCATGGAGGCCGCGCTGATGGAGCGCATTCGGTTTTCCAGGACTTCCCGGAAGGCGCCATCTTGGTTATTGAGGTAGAGGTAATCGCGCTCAAAGAAATCGTTCGATACGTAAATATCCTGCCAGCCGTCGCCATTGGCGTCTCCAACGGTGACGCCCAGGCCAAAGCCGATGACGCTGCCGTAGATGCCGGCCTCCTCACTGACGTCCACAAAGCGATCTCCTTCATTGCGGAACAGTTTATCCCCGCCGATGGAATCGCGATTGGGGCGTTCGTTCTTCCGAAGGTTGAAGCTGCCGATGGCCTGGTAAGAGTTGTTGAGCAGGTAGAGGTCCAGGTCGCCGTCCTTATCGTAATCGAAAAAGGCGGCGTGGGTGGAATAGCCACGGTCTGCCAGGCCGTATTCCCGCGCCCGTTCGGCGAAGGTGCCGTCCTGTTGGTTGATGTACAACTCGTTCTCCTTATCGTCTCCCTCGATATCGCCGGAATTACAAACGTAAATATCCAGCCAGCCATCGCCGTTGACGTCAGCCATGCTCACCCCGGTCGACCAATCGCGCTTTCCCGTAACGCCGGCCTCCTTACTCACCTCGCGGAAGCGAAAATCGCCTTCGTTCAGATACAGGCGATTGTCTCCCATATTGGCGGTAAAGTATATATCGGTGAGCCCGTCGCGATTGACATCGCCCAGGGCCACCCCGCCGCCGTTGTAAAAATTCCGGTAGGTATAGATGTTGAAATCGCGGTCGTATTCGAGCTGATTGACGAAGTCCACACCCGTGTATCCGGCGGGCATGCTGGTGAACAAGCGTCCTTCGGGGTTGACATTGATCTTTTCCTGGCCGGCGGTTTGGCAGGCCTGGATGGCGAGGGTGAGGAGCAATATGTTGAATAGATAGCGCATGTTTAGCGTTGAGGGTTGGTGGTTGTCAGAGCTTGTTGGGAGTTTACCCTGTGGAATAGTCGCTCTGCGAATTCCACAGGGTTGACCCTTTGGCCTGCAAATGACCATCTGTGGAAGATTTTTTCGCCCATAGCGCTTCAAAAAGGGCTTCATGAGCACCCAAATCTGGTCATTTTCGGCGTCAAAAGCAAACTCCCGGCACGCTCTTAGTTTTTAGCATTTTTATCTATAGCTTGTGTCATGGGCTATTCGGTATCGCCGCTGCGCGGCCCATCCTTAGCGATGAGAGATTAATAAGTGTCGTGTTTAGATAGGCTAGCGATTTTTTCT
>CAYWHT010000006.1:0-6761 GCA_964458135.1 uncultured Saprospiraceae bacterium
CTGCTATACAAGCGACTTTACCCATTGCTATTGTTGTTCCTGTTGCCGGCGCCCGGGCTTTGGGGGCAAGGCGCGCAGGTGGAAGCCGTTCTTACCGACTCGCTCACGGGCCAACCATTGGAATTTGCGAGCTGGCAGCTGAAGGGTACGAGCCACAACGGCACCACCGGGCTAGAAGGTAAATTCCGTATTCTCAACCTTTCAGCCGGTGAATACACCCTGCTGCTCAACTACCTGGGCTACCGCCCCGAAAGCCACACTTTTCGCGTTCGCGCCGGAGAGCAATTATCGCTTAATCTGCAAATGGCCAAACAAGCTTATAATATGGATGAGGTCGTCGTATCCGCACAATTGGAGGGTCAGCGGGCGGCTATCCAAAAACAGATCAACGCCAACTCCATTGTTAATGTCGTTTCCAAAGACCGTATTGAAAATATCCCGGATCAAAATGCAGCGGAGACCGTGGGCCGCATCCCCGGCGTAAGCCTACAACGGGAAGGCGGCGAAGCGACCAAAGTGAGCATCCGGGGCCTGTCACCCCGCTACAACGCCATCACGATCAACGGAGAACGCATTCCGGCTACGGATGGCAATGACCGCTCCGTGGATCTCAGCATGGTCTCTACCGACGCACTAGACGGTATCGAGGTATACAAATCTATCACCCCCGATCAGGACGGAGATGCCGTAGGCGGCACGGTTAATTTCCTCATCAAACGGGCAAAACGGGGGCTACGGGCCAGATTCAAAGGAAGCAGCGGATACAACCAGCAACAAAATGAATATGGGCAGTACCGCGGCAACCTCAGCCTCAGCAACCGCTTTTTCGACAATAAGCTGGGCGTAATCATCACGGGCAATTATCAACGGGCCAACCGGAGTTCGGATGTGCTGACGGCCAGCTACGTCACCATAGGAGAGGATACCACGGGGGCGGCCATCATCAATGTAGAGGATATCAATCTCGCAGATAATATCGAAATTCGCAGGCGCTACGGGGGAAGCATGACGCTAGACTACGAGCTCGAGCGCGGCGCCATTAGCATCAGTAGCTTTGTGGGGGTGTTAGACCGCGACGAAGACCGTTACCGCACCCGTTACCGTCCTGAAGCTTCCCGCAAAGAATACGACTATCGCAGGCGCATTATCAACCAGTATACCTGGAACAATACCTTAACGGGTACTTACCAGCTCGGGCTCTGGAATTCCGAACTGGTCTACGGGGCATCCTACGCCCTGACCGAACGCAACACCCCTACCGAAAATACGTCCCGCTTCCGCGAAACCGGAGCATTTACCGGACAAGTGGATGAATCCAGTTTGGAAACGGTAGTCTCTGCGGCTAATAACGACCTGAGCCGTACTTTTTTCCAGCAGGATCGCCTGGATTCCGAAGGCATCAATACCCATAAATACACGGGGAATATAGACTGGAAAATACCCTTTCAAAACCAAAGTGAAACCCTCAACGGTTTCTTTAAAACCGGGGCTAAATTCCGCCGCCAAACCCGTAACCGAGAAAGTTTCCGGTTGTGGTCGGCCTTCGGAGCCATTGACGAAATAGCGGAGGCATACTCCGACCGCTTTGTACTCAACAGCGACGGCCGCATACAAATCAGCGAGTTTTTGGGCAATCACAATGAAGGGGAATTCTTGCAGAACCGCTTCCCCTTCGGTCTCGGGCCCACACTCGACCCCGCCGGGCTAGAATCGTTTTCCAACACTTACCAGGAGGACTTCTACTCCGAAGATGAGCGACAGCGCCTGCAAAACTACGACGCTTCCGAAGAAATCCGGGCCGCTTATGTCATGGGAAAGTTCACTTTTTTTGACCGGCTCACGCTCCTACCCGGGGTAAGAATGGAAAATACCCAAACCCGCTTTGAAGGTCTTTTCGGCCGCTCCTTCGAATTGGAAGGTCAGGTGCTCATTAGCGAGCAGGACACGGTGGGCGCCCAAAACTATACCGAGTTTTTGCCTATGATCCAGGCCAAATACCAGCTTAAGCCCTGGATGGACATCCGCTTGGCCGCCACGCGCACCCTGGCGCGCCCCAATTTCTTCGATCTCGTTCCCTGGCAACAAATCAACGACATTAACGCCGTGGTGGAGCGGGGTAATGCCGCCCTGAAACACACCACCGTCTGGAATTACGACGCCTTCTTTTCATTCTACAATCAGTACGGGCTTTTCACCCTGGGGGGCTTCCACAAACGTTTGAAAAACGTGGATTACACCCGCATCAGCCGCGATACGGAGCCAGGCTCCGCCACGCTGGGATACCGCCTCATCACCAAGGAAAACTTACCCGCCGATGTTACCGTCTTTGGCGTTGAATTCGACCTGCAAACCAATCTGAGCTTCCTGCCTAAACCGTTGAACGGTATCGTGCTCAGCGCCAATTACACCTTTATCCAATCCGAAACGCAATTTCCCCAATTAAAGGTAATCGATGGTGAGCCTCCCTTTTTCATTCCTACCGTGGTGGATACTTTCCGGCGAGGCGTATTACCGGATCAACCCGATAATGTACTTAACCTTTCCGTAGGATACGAGGCCGGAGGGTTTTCATCCCGGCTCTCCGTCGTTCGGCAGGGCACTACCTTACAATTCGTAGGCGACCGCGAGGAACTTGACGGTTTCTTCCGGGCCTTCAGCCGCTGGGACCTGGCGGTCAAGCAAGAGCTGAAAAACGACCTGAGCGTGTTTTTGAATGTCAACAATATTACGAACACCCCGGAATTTATCTTCCTGGCCGCCGACCAACGCTTCCCCATCAGGGAAGAATACTTTGGCTGGACGGCGGATTTAGGGTTTAAATACCAGTTTTAGCTTAAGCACGGCAGAGAATAGACGGCATCTGTAAGCTCAGACTGAACCATTCATCGCTATTTGTAGCCATTGGGTGCCGAATTTCATTCACGAATAAAACCTTTTTAATTATGAAAAACTTCAACACTTTTTGCTCATTGCTCCTCTTTCTAATCCTGACCTTTGGCATAAGCCACGCACAAACGGTTATTTCGGTAGAACCCGGACTGGGCACACTCAACGACGCTATCAACAGTTACATCGAAGATAATGGACCGACCAGCATGGATGTCATTTTTGAGTTGGAAGACGGCGGTTTCTACATCCTGACTTCCACCATCGAGAACGAAGACCCCCTGCGCGTTGAAGCGGTGGCGAACGCTCAAGTACGACCGGTTATTCGGCCCAATGTACCCGCCGGCGGTGATCCTTTCCGCGTTTTTCGCGCCCGCAACGACATCACCCTGCGCGGCTTGTTTCTCACCAACAAGGATGCTTTAGGCGGCGCCGACTCCCGAATACTACGGGTTAGCGAGGACAGCGCCCGGGTCATTGTCGATAACTGCCAACTTGATTTTGCCAGCCAGGCGGCCATTCGCCTGGACAATAACGACAATAAGGTCTATCTGACCAATAGCATTATCAGCAATATCGGCAACCTGTCCAACCCCGGCAATGGCCGCGGCATCGACGACCGGGGCAACGATATCGACACCCTCTGGGTAGAAAACACAACTTTCTATAACCTCACCGCGCGCATGCTGCGCGACGGGGGTGGCGTCATCAACTACGCTAAATTTGACCACGTTACGGGCGTCCATATGGGAGACCGCTCCATCGACCTGGGCGATTTCGTGGAAGCAGAAATCACCAACAACCTGTTTGTCAATCCAGGTTTTCTCGGCTTTGATGAGCCCGGCGCCAGCGCTCTACAGATGGATTCTTCGGATATGGTACAGAGCGCCATCGTTTCCAATATTAACTTTTATGTAGACCCCGCCCTGCAAGACCTCTACGACCAGCTCAATACGGGGGCCGAGGCAGGCGATAGCATTTACATCCGCAACGGCCTTAACTCGGATGCTGAGGGTATTGCCGAAGCCGGCGGCACCCTCGAGACCATCACAGACATAGCCGTTGAGTTCAATAATGGGCCGGCCACTCCCCTGGACTATGTCGAATCTTTCTACGAAGACCCCGACAATGCTTTGCCCCTGGATGACGGCAACGGCGGAGTAGACCCGGACGATGCCGGACAGCTCCCTTTCGACTTCGGTTACGCCACGGATTCTGAATTGTTTGAGGCAGGCAATGACGGTCTGCCCCTGGGCGATCTGAACTGGCATGACCTGACAACCTCCACCTTCGACCCCGCCGTAACGGAAGAGGTGCAACTGGCCGTCTTCCCTAATCCGGTACAAGAGCAATTGACGTTCCAGTTTGAGCTGACGGAAGCTCAGCCCGTCCGACTGGTGATCTACAATCAACTGGGGCAGCCCGCTGCGGTGGTGTTCGAAAGCCGGCTGGGAGCCGGTAAACATCAATTGGAATACAACGCCGAGCTTCTTCCCACGGGCGCCTATTTCTATCGGCTGGAGCTGGATGACCGCTTTGCCAGTGGCCGTTTCATCCGTGCTATCCGATAGTCGCTCATTTTCGTACAGCCCCTGTTCCACTGTACAGGGGCTGCATACCTTCATCCTGAAAGACAAAAACAAACTATGACTAAGCGGCCTACTTTCCTGAAAAGGTCCCTTTGGGCATCCACCCCACTGCTTTTTATGGGCAGCTGTGGGGTACCCCCTTCCTCTAAACCCAGGCCGGAGGATCGTGAGCTGCTCGGCCGCTTCAAGGCGATTGCGAAAACCCCTGTACTGCAGCGCAGCTTAATCAGGGAAGCCGTGGTAATAGACCGCATTGGGGTTTACCAAAGCGGGAAGCACTTCTTTCTGCAAGTCCGCTCCGAAGATGGCCATACGGGCGCCGCTTCTATGAAGCCAAAGTACGCCAAGCGGATTTTCCCATTGGTTTATGAGATGAGCAAGCCGGTCATTAAAAGAGAAGATGCGCGGGACTGGGACCAGTTGCTGCGCAGTATTTAGCAAAATGTAAATTTATGCACGGTAAATACCTGCTTTTGGCCTTTCTTTTGAGCAGCAGCTTGTTTGGGCGTACACAACCGCCCGCACCGCTCCTGCAGAATGCTTACCACCGGCCCTCCGTAAGCCTTAACGGGCAGTGGCGCTACATCATCGACCCGTACGAAACCGGCTACCGCAACCACCGCCGCTGGGAGCCTTTTGATGAATTCGTGAACACCAAAGCTTCGGCCGCGCCCTACTGGGCGAACGCCAAAAAAACGGCGCCTTCCCAACGCATCGAATATGACTTTGAGCGCTCGCCCACCCTGCGGGTGCCCGGCGACTGGAACCACCAACGGGACGAACTGCTGTACTACGAAGGCACACTCTGGTACGAACGGGATTTTTCGCTGACCCGACAGCCCGAACAGCGCTACTTCCTGTACTTTGGCGCCGTCAATTACCGCGCCGATGTTTACCTCAACGGCCAGAAGGCGGGCTTTCACGAAGGAGGCTACGCACCCTTTAATTTTGAGGTTACGGATCTGCTGAAAAACGGCCGCAATGAAGTGGTCGTGCGGGTGGACAACCGCCGCTCGGCCGACCGTGTGCCGGGGCTGACGACCGACTGGTGGAATTACGGCGGCATTACCCGGGAGGTCAAAATCATACCCGTGCCAGAGGTCTATATTCAAGATTACAGGCTGCAACTTGAACCCGAACAGCCGGAAGTGGCCCGGGGTTACGTTCAGCTTAGCGAAGCAAAAGCGGGGCAAGCCGTAACGGTTTCGATTCCCGAGGCTCAACTGTCCCGCACCTTCACGACGGACGCCGCCGGCCGGGCGGCTATGGAGCTGCCGGCAAATGCCCTGAAGCGTTGGTACCCGGAGCGCCCTAAGCGGTACAAAGTAGTTTTGCGAAGCGGCCGGGATACCCTGCTGGACCAAATTGGATTTCGCACCATTCAGACATCCGGGCAAGACCTACTGCTCAACGGGCAACCGATTTTCCTGCGCGGCATCTCTTTGCACGAAGAAAACCCGATGCGGCGGGGGCGCGCCTACAGCCGGGAAGATATGGCCCTCTTATTTGGCTGGGCAAAGGAACTCAACTGCAACATGCTGCGGCTGGCGCACTACCCGCACAACGAGCATGCTCCCCGCCTGGCCGATGAGCTAGGCCTCCTCCTGTGGGAGGAAGTGCCCGTCTATTGGGGCATCAATTACACCAATCCGGAGACCTACGAACAGGCGGAGGGGCAAATGCAAAGCCTGGTAAGGCGAGACAAGAACCGGGCCAGCGTGATCATCTGGTCCGTGGCCAATGAAACCCCGCGCGAAGACGCCAACCGGCTCGATTTCCTAAAGTCCATGGCAGCTGCGGTACGTGATTTGGATACCACCCGGCTGGTTTCCGCCGCGCTCGACCGTACCGAGGACGAAGCGGAGAACCTTGTTACAGTAACGGACCCTTTTGCCGCTTATTCCGATATGGTCAGCGTCAACGAGTACATCGGCTGGTACGGCAGCACGCCCGAGCGCATACCGCAGATGCGCTGGGACCTCAGCGACCACAACAAGCCTTTCTTTATTAGTGAGTTTGGCGCCGGCGCTTTGTACAACTACCGGGGCGCCCGCGAGGAAAGATGGACGGAGGATTATCAGGCATGGATGTACGGGGAAACCCTGCAAATGCTCGATAAAATTCCTTCCTTGCGCGGCATGACGCCTTGGATACTGGTGGATTTCCGTTCGCCGCGCCGCAACTTGCCGGGCATTCAGGATGGCTGGAACCGGAAAGGACTGATTTCGGAGGGAGGTTTTAAAAAGGCAGCCTTTTACCTGCTGAAGGATTATTACGCCCAAAAAG